>ONQL01000077.1 GCA_900319985.1 uncultured Methanobrevibacter sp.
TCGGTTAATATACCTTTTTTTGCATCACTGATTTGTGTCATTTAATCATCCCTCAATTAAGATTTATAACAGTCAAATTTAATTTAAAATATTCTCATAATAAATTGATAATGAGTTATTTTTATTTAATAGTATTTAAATTAATAGGATTGTTGGTTAATTCTATTTGATTTGATGTATTTAAAGTTTTTTTAAAAAAATAAGTTAAGTAAATTTTCTATATCAAGATTAAAGCGTTATTGAGAAAAATAAAGTTCACTTTAAAAATAGTAAAAGGAATGGAATTAGTAAAATCCATTCATTCTTTCAAATGCATCGTCGAAGCTAGGCATGTTGGTTTGACATCCTTGCTGTTCAACAATAAATGATGAAACGGATGATGCGAATTTTGCTGATTCCTCTAAAGATTCGCCATTTAAGAATCTTGACAAGAATCCTGCTCTGTAGGAATCGCCTGCTCCGGTTGGGTCAACAGCTTCTCGGGTTATTGCATCAATCTTGATTTTATCTTCACTGGAGTAGATTTCACTGCCATTTGCTCCGCAGGTCTTAACAATTATCTTTGGACCCAATTCGCGAAGACCGTTCAAGTCGGTTTCGAGAGCATCCAAAATCCTTTCGATTTCATGGTGATTTCCAAATAGGATTGTGGTATTTTCAATGACATCTTTCAGTTTTTTGGTATCATACATTCCCAAATCCTGACCTGGGTCAAATGAAACGAGCATATCTTCATTTTTTGCTTCTTCAGAACATTTCCAGTTGAAATCAGGGTCTCCGGTTGCAAGGTGAACCGCTTCGGCATTCTTGATTGCTGCTGTTGGAGCTTTGCTTTCTGCAAATTCACGTGCAGCACCCCAATAGAAGTAGCTGATTTGATCTTCATTGTCGTCGGTTAGGACAAATGCGGTAGGTGTTGCTTCGCCCGGAACAATGATTAGTGAATCAGTGTCAATACCTAAATTCTGCATGTGTTCATAATATTCAGTTTTTTTGAAGTCCCCGCCAACTGCGGAAACCAGTGATGTCTTCAATCCTAAATTTGCTCCAACACAGGCCACGTTAGCTGCGGCTCCACCATTGAATGTTTTCATGTTGGTGATTGGTGCTGAGAAGTTAGCTTTAGGAAATTCAGGTACTCTAATTATATAATCATGAGCAGAGTGACCAATTGCTAGTAAATCTCTGTTTTTCGCCATAATAATCGCCTTTTAATATTTCATTTTAATATTAGTTTTTATCATTATTTAATGTTTTGAAATATCATATCGGTGTATATATGATATTTCACAGTGTCATATGAGTGCATATTTATATATTAATATATGTATTAATTTTTCTTGCCCGTGAGCATTTGGTAACTAATAATCAGATTAATGTAAAACCCTGATTTTCGATGGCCTTTTGCCCATCATTCAGTATAAAATCAATATATTCGTCAACTTCCGGCTTGTCTTCGTTTACCTTAATCAGACTAATTACATGTCTTGTGTCGAACTTTAAAATTTCATTTCCTTTGAAAAAGCTGGCATTCAAAAAGCTGTGCAGATTTTCTGAATTTTTCACCAGCTTGAAAGCGTCAAATTGGGAATTCACGGTTTTTTTCAGTGAATAATCAATGTCATAATGTTCAAGACTGTTCCATGCAAGTCTCTGTGCCGAACCTTCCACATTGACGAATTCAAGGCCCTGTAAATCGTTGATGCTTGTTATTTCTTTGGAATTTGGGCTGGAAATCAGAACAAGGTAGTCATAGGCTATTGGGGTGAAGTCGATGTTCAGTTCATAGGCAAGCAGCGGATCGTCGAGGGTCAGGATGTCCACCGCCCCTCTTTTTGCAAGCTCGAATGCATCCTTGTCGCTGCTGCTGTAGACGTTTATGTTGAATGACTTTGTTATACTTTCCAAAAGCCCTGAACTGATATGTCCTCCGGCTATGTTGATGTTGGATGTCTTTTCAATCTGAATGCTGTATTTCCTGAACTCGTTAAGCAGGTCAATGCCAGCTTCAGTCAATAATGTTCCGTTTCCTGCCTTTTGGGTTATTTTAAGACCTAACTTCTCTTCGGCCTTAAGCAGTCTTCTGTTAAAAACCGTGTGTGAAATGTTCAGTTCCTTTGCGGATTTTCTTTGGGATTTTGTTCTGTTTAATGATTCCAGACTTTGAAAGAGTTTGTAGTCATATATTTTCCCGTCTATTTCAATGCTTATGAGTCCGGTACTTTCGAATTTCATTGCCATGTCCAACTTTAATTGTTATGTAATAATATTATATATTAAGTTCTACATTAATTATTTATAAAATTGTTTACAATAGTTATAATATAGTTAAGTATTAGGGAAAGATAAAATGGAAATAATGAAAACTTCTATTAAGGCTATATTAGAAAATATTGAAAGTGCAGAAGAGTTTTTAGATGAAAAAACAATAGATAAATTTGAAAATATGATTATGGAAGCTAATAATATTTTCGTTACCGGAGCGGGACGTTCAGGACTTGCAGCTAAAGCTTTTGCAATGAGGTTAATGCATTTGGGATTGAGCTCATATGTTGTCGGTGAAACCATTTCTCCGGCAATAAATGCAGATGACTGTATAATTGCAATTTCAGGTTCTGGCGAAACCAACACTATTGTTTCTGCAGCAAAAATAGCTAAAAATAGAGGTTCCAAAGTCTTGGCGGTTACTTCCTATCCTGATTCAACTTTGGGCCAATTGGCTGATGGCCATCTTCTTGTTAAGGGAAGAACCAAAAAAGAAGTTGATGACGAAAACTATATGAAACGTCAAATCCATGGAAATTATACTTCCCTAACTCCTTTGGGCACTGCTTTTGAACTTACCACTTTGGTATTCCTTGATGCCATCGTTTCCGAATTGATGGAAAAGATGGAACAGACTGAAAGTGATTTGAAAGCAAGACACACTGTTTTAGAGTAATTAAAAAATTACTCTATTTTGATTATTATAAATATTGCATCTTTGGCCTCTCAAAAAGCCGACCAATGTGATATTTCCTTTTTTTGCAATATTGTATCCGGAATTTGCCGGTGCGGCATTTGATGCGAGTATTGGAACTCCGGCTCTTGTCATTTTTATGACCATGTCTGCAGGCATTCTTCCGCTGTAGATGACATAGGACTGTGACAGGTCGAAATCATGTAGTAGTCCATAACCGATTACCTTGTCCACTGCAACGTGACGGCTTACATCTTCTTTTACAACAAACTGGTCTTTGTAGACGATTCCAGCAACATGTGTTCCGCCTGTTGCCTGCCAGATTTCGGCATTGTCTTTCAGCTCTTCAATTCTTGAAATCAGTTCCTCCGCTTTAACCTGAAAAGTTGATTTGACAGGGTTTACATTCTTGATTTTGCTTCTCCATCCTCCTGCGGAATCGGAACAGAGCACTGTTTCGTTTGTCTTAAGCAGGGTGTCGTCGATTTCAGCATTGATCTGTGTGCCTTCAACATTGATTTCCTTGATTGCATCCATGGAATTGACCATGTTTTCATTGAACAGGTATCCCACTGCAAATTCTTCAAGTGAATCTTCAATTGCAGATAGGCTGCGGCTGATATCTCCGTTTATTGTCAGGGTAATTGTTTCGTCTTTAACTACCTTTTCCTTTGCTTCTGTAGCTATTCCGTTTTTGTAGTTTATAGCATCAATTTCTTCTATTTTCATTGTACAGTCTCCATTATGTAATATATAGTAGGGTCTTGCTTATTATTATAATGACAATGTGCATCTTGTTAGTGTCATGTAATAATGCAGTAAACTTGAATGCCAAATTTCCATTTTTCAACGTCTTGATGTAGAGCATATTCATATCGATAATGCTTATTAGTGATATGGATTTAATATTCCTTATTTGTTGCATTGCTATTTAATTTGTAATATTTTAGAGAAATTACTATGTTGAATGCGTCTATTGCATATTTTTTAACTCAAATACATTTGATATGTGGAATATTCGATAATTTGATATAAATGAGGTTTGCATATGTCATGGCCTGAATATGTACATTGGAGTAGTGCGGATTTTGATTGAATTTCAAAATTGCACGAAATTTTTTATCTAATTTTATATGAAGCTACTTTTTGTTCGTTATTATTCGAATAAAATTCATGTAGCTTTTTTATTCCTAATTTTAAATTTGATTTTTGCGTTAATTTTTTCATAATATATAAATATATGATATGCAATAAAGTTCATTTCATATTTTTTTAAAATAATTAATAATATTGTTATTTTCAAAAGAAGATGTTAAATTGCTTTATTAAATTATTAAATAACTTTTCATCTTGTTTAATTAAAATTAATAATTGGTGAAGTTATTTTTAAAAAAGTAGTAGTCATTATCGATGTGATAAATAATCTATAATGATTTATCATTACAATTATATATTAATTGGTTCTCCTATTTAAGTATTTCTTTTAGGCCTCGATAACAAACCCTTTTTATATATTAAAAGATATAATAATACTCATAATACTTTGAACTATTTAGGTGGGATTCATTAGTATTATAAAAAAATTATAAAAAAGGGATAAAGAGGTTGATAATATGAGTTCATCTTTTAAAAGCCCAGTAGAAACAGCAAAAGCAATTTCTGCAACTGCTGGTGCAAAAAACTCTGCAAATATTGTTAATGTGATTTTGCTTTCTTTTTTAGCAGGAGCATACATCGCATTTGGAGGTTTATTAGCTGAAGTCGCTAATGCAGGTATGGTCGCTGCCGGTCTACCAGTTGGTTTATCCAAATTTGTATTCGGTGCAGTGTTCCCTGTAGGTTTGATTATTGTAGTACTCGCTGGTTCTGAATTATTTACCGGTAACGTAATGTTCATGACCATCGGAGTATTAGATGGTACCGCTTCTGTAGGCGGTCTCGCTAAAAATTGGGTTATCAGTTGGTTATTCAACTTCGTAGGTGCATTATTCGTTGCATACGTTCTTGCATTTATGGGTGGAATCATCACTTCCGATCCAGCTATTCAAGCAGGTGCAATTAAAGTAGCAACCGGTAAGGTTGGTATGAGTTTCGATGTAGCTTTCATTAAGGCTATCGGTTGTAACTGGCTTGTATGTTTAGCTGTATGGTTAGCTAACGCATCCGATGATGTCATTGGTAAAATCTTTGGTATTTGGTTCCCAATTATGGCTTTCGTTACCATCGGATTTGAGCACAGTGTTGCAAACATGTTCTTCATACCATTAGGTATGTTCTTAGGAGCTGAAGGTGTTAACTGGAGTACTATTATTGTTAATAACTTAGTTCCAGTAACTCTCGGTAACATCGTTGGTGGTGCAATATTCGTAGCTTGTATCTACTGGTTTACCTACCTTAAAGAATAAGCTAGTAAATTTAAAATTTAAAGAAGCTTTTATAGCTTCTTTTTAACTTATTTAATATATAATAATATTTTGGAGATTATAAAATGGTTGAAATAAAATATGTTCCAACAATCTGTCCTTACTGTGGTACTGGTTGTGGACTCAACTTCGTTGTAAAAGACGAAAAAATTGTTGGTGTAGAACCTTTAAAAAGACACCCTGTAAACGAGGGTAAAGTATGTCCAAAAGGTAACTTTGGATATCAGTTTATTAATAGGGAAGACAGATTAACTACTCCTTTAATAAAAGAAAACGGTGAATTTAGAGAAGCTTCTTGGGATGAAGCATTAGACTTAGTTGCTAACAAACTCAAAGAAGTATCTGACGAAGATCCAAACAAAGTTGGATTCTACGCATGTGCTCGTTCACCTAACGAAAACATTTACATTACTCAAAAATTAGCAAGAGTAGCTTGTGGTAC
>ONQL01000029.1 GCA_900319985.1 uncultured Methanobrevibacter sp.
AGCCATATGGTATACAAATTTTATTTTATAAAAGATATAATATAAAGATTACCTATGAAATATTTTAGAAAAGTTTATAAAGTATAATAAAAGATTTTTGATTTAAGAAAAATAGCCTCAAAAGTAATACTTTTTATTTTTGATTAAAATTGTTTTTATAAAAAAATAAATTATATAAAATAATTAAAATAAAATTAATTACAAATACATTTAATTTTTTAAAAATTAAATTATAATAATTCGAATTTTAAACAATAAAAGAAAATAATGAATTATTACTTTCAACCTTAATAGTAATAAATAATACTAAAAGTAATACAAAAAATATCCCAATAAAATCATAAATTATTTTATATAAAATAAAAATAAAAACTAAATAATATGCAACTTGTAGCGGATGTTGGAGGTATACCTGGAAGGGATTGTAACGGTTTTTGCAAATACTGTTACTTCAGAAAGGTGAAAGAAGTTAAAAGTTTTGGCTGTGCACATTGTCTACCAAATAAGATAGGATGTGAAAGATGCAGTAAAGGAGTTTCTGAAACACAAGGAGATTTTAAATCACCATTTGAAGTGATGAATGAAGTTCAAACTGCAATGATGATGGCAATGGGACATCAAGGTGAAATTAGTGCATATATAAGTGGTGGAGGAGACATAAGCTGTTATCCCCACCTAGAAAATCTAACTGCAAATTTAAACCAGTTTTCAATTTCATCAGTTTTAGGATATACCTGTGGAAAAGGCATAAGCGACTCAGACATGGCTACAAGATTAATCGATAACGGAGTTAAAGAAGTTTCATTTACTATTTTTTCATCTGATCCAAAACTTCGAAAAGAGTGGGTTAAAGACCCGAATCCTACCGAAGCCCTGAAAGCATGCCAAATATTTTGTGAAAACATTAATTTAACCGGTGCTGCAGTAATTATTCCTGGTGTCAATGACGGCGATGTTTTAAGAGAAACCTGCAACTCATTAGAGAAATGGGGTGCAAAAGGAATGCTTTTAATGAGATTTGCAAATACATTCAACGAAGGATTAATATTAGGTAACGAACCAATCATAAAAGGCCTTGAATCACAGCCTGTTGAAGAATTCGGCGAACTTGTTAAACAGATTAATTCCGAATATAAATTCAGAGTTAGCGGAACACCAATATGTGATCCTGAAACTGGAGGCCCATTCGCAATAGCTAAAGATGAAAATGAAGTATTCCTGCAGTTTATCAAACCGATTACAGGTGAAGCAACAATCATTACCTCAAAAATTGCAGAACCTTACCTTAGCAAAATATTTTCAAAATTAGAAACAGGAGAAAACATCAATGTTGTTGCATGTGAAAAAGAAATAGCATGCCTGATTACAAAAGAAGATTTGGAAAATCTTGATTTGAGTGAAATAAAAGATACTGCAATAATACCTGGACGATCATTCGTTCACCAACTTGATGCTGAAAGAATTTTAAGTGCGGACGGAGTCGAAAGACTAATCGGCCGTGGTCCGGATACCTTAAGTGTGGATGGGGAATTAAGCATCGATATGACTGATGAAAACGTAATAGAAAGAGAACTGGAACAGTTTAATGATTTGGTTGATGCAATAAACTTCTTCGGAATGAGAAGAATTTAAAAAAAAGAGAGTTAGTTTGAATCCTCAACAAGAGAACTCTCACTATTTATTTTTACTAAAATATAATCATACATGAATGACTTTTTAATTTCAGCAATTTCTGATAATTTTTTACCGTCAATAACAACATTGGCAATCAAATCGGCATATTTGTCATAATTTAATTTTACACGAACACCATCCAACTGTGAAGTTACAGGTGTTGGAGAAATTACATCCTTAATTTCATCAACTTGATTTTCAATTGCATTTTTTACAACAATGGCAGGTACCAATGGTGCATCGAGAGTCATTTCACGTTTTTTATCACCCAATACCTGTTCGATTGTTTCAACCAATTTATCGAGTGCACGCACATCAGGTCCTCTTCTAAGCCTTCTTGGAATTCTTCCAAGACCCCCAACATATGCATCTGCACCAGGAAGTTCTTCAACAGGAATATCCGGAGCCCCTGTTACAACTACAGGAATGTCAATATCATCATATAAGAAAGATTTTTCTTTAATACAATTTTCGAAACTGCCCAATACAAAGACTGCGACGTCATGTTCTTCAATTAGGCTTTTTTCATTTTCAGTAATACCTGAAGTTCCTTTTCCATCTCCTCTTGCAAGACCTATCATATTATCCTTTGCACCGAATTCCCTTAAATATTCAGAGATATCACAGGCAGCATGAGGCAAATGATGTCTAGCTAAAGTCGGAGAAATAATTGCTATTTCAGAACCAGCCATTGGAGCAACAGCCAATTTAGCTAACAATTCATGGGATTTTTCTTCAATTTTATTAACATCTTCTATTGGAACAGCTAAATTTAAAACCAGCTCCATCTGTTGAATACTTTCTTGAAGAATAAATCCTCCCAAATCTTCAATTAATTCTTTAATTTCTTCACTTTTGTGAACTCCACCGGTAAATGTCAATGATTCATACATTTTAACAACTCTCTAAAAAATGCAATTTATATTATAATATATTAATAGGTTTTTATTTTCTAACTATATTAAATTTTCCAAAATGGAATATCTTGCCTCGATTCTTTCAAAGGGATTTTTTGAAACAAATCCATGTGATGGAATTTCAACCAAATTATCTGATTCAATTACATTATCTTTGAGATAATCGGGAAAAACAACAAAATCAAAGTCATTGTCAACTATGTTGAATCCCATATCCAAAACGATATCCCTTAAAAATTCCGAATAAACCTTAATGTTAATATCTCTTTTAAAACGTGAATTCAAATATTTGGAGGAAAGTTCATAATCTTCAAAAAAGGAATTTATTTCCTCATCAGACAATTCATTCTGAGCAACTTTAGAAACTTTTTTGATACTTTCAAAAACCTGCAAAGGAGTGTTGAGCTTAATTGGCAAAGAATCCATTTTGACTTTACTTTCTGAAAGCAAAATAGCCAAATCACCATCTTCCCCATCAGGATATTTATTTACAACATAGTCTGAAATTCCTGCCAACCTTACAATTTCTTCACACATTGGTGTTGTGACAATTTTCATAATAATATTATTATACTAATATAAAATATAAATTATTTCATGAAAGTAACATTGAGTTTTGAAAAAACAAGCAGTGAAGATATATCAATAATGGTGGATGCATTAAGAGCAAGTACAACCATAACACTCGCCCTAAATAATTTTAATAGAATAATTCCTTGTTTTACACCAGAAGAAGCATTTAAATTAAAAAATAAATATGATTGCGTTATTGCTGGAGAACGTGGAGGGAAAATGATAGAAGGTTTTGACATTGGAAACTCTCCGCAAAATGTGGAAAAATATGAAACCACCAAGGACACACTCATATTAACAACAAGCAATGGAACCAGAATTCTTGAAAATATGAATTCCACCGTCCTTGTGGGATGCATGGTGAATGCTGAAGCTGTTGGAAAAAAAAGTACTCAACTGGCTAAAGACCATATTGATGTTGTGATGGCAGGAGTTAAAGGCAAATTTGCACTTGAGGATTTTTTAGCTTCCGGAGAAATATTATACTGGATTTGCCAATATCTTGATGAATATGAATTAAATGATTATGGTAAAGCTGCCATATTGGCAAGTAGAGATTATGAAGCTTTAAAAGAAGGATTTCTTAATTGCAGGTCAGGTAAACGTTTAAAAGAACTTAACCATGAACAGGACATTGAATGTTGCTTTAGTAAAAACATTACACCCAATGTTGCAATCTATGAAAATAATGAATTAAAATTGATTAAAGATTAAGTTTATATATCATATTTTCATAATATTATTAGATATAAATTAAATTATTAAAGAAGTGTATTATTAATGAAAAGAGAATGCTTAACAATAATCGGTACGGCGCATGTATCTTCAGAAAGTGTTGATGAAGTAAAAGATGCCATTTATGAACAACATCCCGAAGTTGTGGCAATTGAACTTGACAGGGGAAGATACATCAGAATAAAAAATCAGATGATGGGAATTGAAGAAGACGATACAATATCCGTTACTCAGATAATAAAGGAAAATAAAGTTGGACTATTTTTTACTACAACCCTTCTTGGATATTTCCAATCAAAAATTGGTGCCGATGTTGATGTAAAACCTGGATCAGAAATGATAGGTGCAATTGAAGCATGCGAAGATTTAGGAATACCAATAGCTTTAATCGATAGGGAAATTAATATTACACTTCAAAGAGCTTTAAATAAGATGGGATTTGTTGAAAAAGCCAAATTTCTATTTGGACTAATAACATCCGTCTTTGGCGGTGACGATGAAGAGGAAGAAATTGACATTGAGGAATTGAAAAATCCCGAAAACCTCGATGATTTAATGGAGATGTTTAAAGATGAAGCTCCAAGCGTATATGAAGTTCTTGTCCATGAAAGAGATGCATATCTTGCAGGAAAACTACTTCAGATACCTCAAGACCATGTAATTGCAGTTGTTGGAGCCGGACATAAACCAGGAATTGTCAAATATTTGGACAATCCGGAAACACTTCCGCCAATTCATGAATTAGAAAGCCTTGAAAAAAAAGGCGGAATTCCATGGCTTAAAATAATTTTAGCTCTTATTCCGATTTTATTTGTTGTGATATTTTTTCTGGCATACCTTAGCGGGATAAACATAACCGGAAACTTATATGAATTTATAATAATCAGTATGATAATGGGATTTATAGGCTCAATACTTTCCGGCTCAAAAATCCAATCTGCAATTGTGGGTGGAGTTGTAGCTCCCCTAACCATTATTCATCCATTGCTTGCAGCCGGTTGGTTTTCAGGTTTAACCGAAGCTAAATTCAGAAAAGTTCGACAAAGAGATATCCAAAATTTAGCACATGTTAAGAATTTTAAAGATTTATGGAATAATAATATCTTTAGAATACTGCTTGTTGTTGTTGGTACCAATTTAGGAGTCAGCATAGCAACTTTAGTAATTTTACCGTCCCAAGTTTTCATACCATTATTTATGAAAATATTTGGAGGATAGTGAAAATTTTATATAATATATTTTAATATATTCATAATTACAATTAATTTTAAATGGAAAAATTATCATGTATCTTATATTTCGTTGCGACTGCGGTCGTGCATTATATGCAAAAGAAGGAGTGGCTACACGCAAATGTGTATGTGGAAAAACCTTAAAAGTTAAATCAAGACGAATTTTTAAGAAAGTAGCTACAAGAGAAGATGCATCCCTGGCAGTTCAAGAAATGCAAGATAAAATATATGGTAACACTGACTTTCAACTAGCCAGTGACTTGTAACTAGTTTTAATGGTCTGTTAAAAATGATTGGAACGATACTCGAGATAATTATAATATTAATTTTAATAATACTTACAGGATATTTATCAATGGCTGAATTAGCCGTTGTTTCTGTTAGAAAAGCGAAAATGCAAAAATACCTAGAAGAAGGTAACAAAAACGCTGAAATTGTCATGGAGTTATTAGAAGATCCAAATGAATTTTTATCAACCGTTCAAATAGGAATATCACTTATTGGTGTTTTAACTGGTGCATTCGGTGGAGTTACATTAGCAGAACCTCTAGCCAGAATGATTTCTTTTGTACCTTACAGTGAACCGATAAGTGTAGCCATTGTAGTTATAATCACCACATATCTCACATTGGTCGTGGGAGAAATCGTTCCTAAAGTTATTGCATTAAATGACCCTGAAAGAGTATCTCTAAAAGTTGCAAAAAGCATGGTCATTCTTTCAAAAGTTTCAAAACCGGTAAGCTTCGTTCTTGCAAAATCAAGCAGCTTCCTTTTATGGTTAATGAGAATCGAAAATAAAAATAAAGATATCGTTACCGAAGAAGAAATCGAATTAATGATTAAAGAAGGAAGAGAAGACGGAACAATTGAACAGGAAGAAGAGGACATAATCAAAAGGGTTTTTAAGCTTGATGACCAAAAAGTTGAAAGTATAATGACACCCCGTAATGAAATCATATGGATTGACCTTGAGGATGAACGCGATATCAACAAAGTGAAAATTATTGAAAGTAAAAGGTCAATTTTCCCAATTGCAAGTGGAGAGCTGGACGATTTCATCGGAGTTGTTCAAGCAAAAGACATTCTTTCAGCGATGTTCGGTGAAGAAAAATTTGATGTTCAAAAAATTGTTAAAGAGCCATTAGTAGTTTCCGAACATTTAGAGACCCTGGAATTATTAAAAGAATTCAAAGAAAATCAGGGATATGTACATATGTCACTTGTTGTTGATGAATTCGGAAGTGTGGAAGGTTTAATTACATTAAACGATTTACTTGAAGGTATTGTAGGAGACATTCCAGGTATTGATGAAAATGACGAACCACAAGCCGTAGAAAGAGAAGATGGAACCTGGTTAATTGACGGCAGATACCCAATAGACAGATTTAAAGAAATATTTGAATTTACTGATTCCCTGCCTGATGAAGAAGAAGACGGATATACAACCTTGGCAGGATTTATATTGAGTTTAAGCGGTACAATACCAAAGGAAAAAGACAAATACGAATGCGGAAGATTCATATTTGAAATTATAGATATTGACGGTCACCAAATTGATAAAATTCTTGTAACCGATTTAGGGCCTCAAGAATCAAATGAAGAAGAGGAATAAAAATGGATGCTTCAATAATAATACAATTTATTCTATTAATAGTTGGATTTGTATTTTTAATTAAAGGTTCAGACTTTTTTGTTGATGGTGCAAGCAGTGTTGCATCACTTCTAAAAATTCCAACAATAATTGTTGGACTCACCATAGTTGCATTTGGAACCAGCGCTCCTGAAGCAGCAGTTTCAATTACTTCATCATTAGCTGGAAGTAATGCAATGGCTGTAAGTAACGTTATCGGAAGTAATTTATTTAATATTTTGATGGTTATAGGTATTTGTGCATTATTAGGCGATTTACTAATGGAAAAAAGTGTTTTGAATAAAGACTTACCATTCCTTGTTGGGATAACCTTGTTACTCGCAATATTCATAATCCTAGGTTGGAATATTGCCAATGTAGAAGGAATAATTTTACTTTTAATATTAATAGCATACATATACTATCTTGTTAAAAATGCTAGAAAATCCAAAGATGCTAATGTAGTTGAAAAAGCAAAGTTAACCCCGCTTAAAAGTGCAATATTCATTATTGTGGGACTTGCAGGTATCGTAGTTGGTGGGGATTTAGTTGTAAACAGTGCATCAAATATAGCAATAGCACTTGGAATGAGTGAAACATTAGTCGGTTTGACAATCGTTGCTATTGGTACATCTTTACCAGAACTTGTAACTTCACTTACTGCTTTAAAGAAAGGAGAAAATCAGTTGGTTATAGGTAATGTGATTGGATCAAACATATTCAACATATTATTCGTACTTGGTGCAAGTAGCGCAATAAGTCAAATACCTATCGACCAAAGCATGTTAACAGATGTGCTAATTATGGTCGGAGTTACCATATTATGTTTCATATTTGGTAAAACTCAAGAGAAATACGATAAGAAAGAAGGAATTATATTGGTTTCAATATTTGTTATCTATATGGCCTTCGCAATTCTCAGAAATTAATTTTTTCAATTCACAAGCCTTACAGATATTTGATGAAGTTGGTTCACCGCAAACTTCACATTCATTAAGGTTTGTGGAAATATCATTTTCAAAGGTCAATATCTTTTGAAAAGATTCCATAACATTATTTTTAATTCCAGGATATTTATCTTCATTTACATTTAAAAATTCTTTAATTTTAGCTCTTAAAGACAAATGAGAATAAGGACATTCATCCAGGTGAATATCAATATCATTTAAAACCGCCCACATTCCTACTTCTTTTTCAGGAGTATTCCACAAAGGCTTAATCCTTGGAACCAATTTCGGATGAATCACATCCAGTTCGGGACCAAATTTAGAAAACTTTATTGTATCCCCTCGAGCGAAACTCATTAAAAAGGATTGAATTTCATCATCTAAATTATGCCCAGTGGCAATTTTACAGGCCCCCAATTCATAAGCGGTTTTATTTAGGATGTTTCTTCTGAACACCCCACACGGAATGCAAGCACTTTTAAAGTCCTGATAGATATCGTCTAAAGCAAAACCTTCATCATCCTTAAATGATTTTTGAACAAGTTCAATATCCAAATCCTCTGCATTTTTAATAGCAGAATCAATTCCATGTTGTCTGTAACCTTCAATACCCTCATCAACACTAATTGCCACTAAATCAAAATCTAAAAACTTTTGATAATTTTTAAGAGCATGTAAAGTCAAAACACTGTCCTTTCCACCAGATAAAGCAACAGCAATTAACTCATTTTTTTTAATTAGGGAATAATCATCAATTAATTTATTTATTCTTGTAAAAATCTTTTCATTGAATTCTTCTTTGTTTAATTTAACCATTACTAAATTAATTTATACAAAGATAAATAAATAATTTTACCAGGTGAAAAAAATGATAACATGTGATTTTGCAATACTGCCTGTTGGAACAGAAACTACAGAATGCAAAGATTATGTAACTGCTGCTGTTCAATCCATTAAAGATTCCGGGTTAAATTATCAATTAACAGGAATGGGAACACAAATAGAAGCAGAAAACTTAGAAGAATTATATTCAGCAATAGCAACTGCCCAAGAAGCCCTATTCGAATTAGGCATTGGCAGAGTATATACAGTTATAAAAGTAGATGATAGAAGAGATTTAGAAAATAGAACATTAGATGCAAAAGTCGATACCGTTAACAAAATGTTAAAATGAAAAAAAATTAGATTTTGGAAGAAGCAGTTTTAACAGCTTCAATTACCAAATCCAAATCTTCTTTTGTAAGAGACGGATGGACCGGAAGGGAAATTACATTGTCGGCTGCAAGTTCAGCATTAGGACAATGCCCTTCAATTCCTAATGTTTTATAAACTGGTTGATTGTATAATGGAATAGGATAATGAATTCCAGTTCCAACACCGCAATCATTAATTATATCCACCCAATCATCACGATTTCCTTTTTCAACACGAATAGTGTATTGATGGTATACATGTTTTGATCCATATGAACAATAAGGAGTTACAACACCATCCACTTCTTTTAAACCATTGTTTAAATAATCAGCATTTTCAATTCTTTTTTCATTAAATTCATCAATTTTATTTAATTGTGCAAGACCTATTGCTGCGGAAATGTCAGTCATTCTGAAATTATAACCTACATCATCATGATGATATCTGACACTAGCACCATGAGCTCTGAATATTCTAGCATTTTCAGCCAAATCTTCATCATCAGTGGTAATCATTCCACCTTCAGAAGTTGTCATGTTTTTAGTTGGATAAAAACTGAAACAGGACATGTCTCCCAAACTACCAACTTTTTCCCCATTACACATCGCACCATGAGCCTGAGCGGCATCTTCAATAACAATTAATCCATGTTTTTCTGCTATTTCATTAATTCTATCCATGTTTGCAGATTGTCCATATAATTGAACCGGCATAATAGCCTGAGTATTCTCAGTTATTAATTTTTCAATAGAGTCAGGAGATATTGTATAAGTTTTTAAATCAATATCTGCAAATACGGGTTTAGCACCAGTGTATAAAATAGAGTTTCCACTAGCAATAAAAGTGAAAGGAGTGGTAATTACTTCATCACCTTTTCCAATACCTGCAGACAACAAAGCAACATGTAATGCAGCAGTACCTGAATTGACAGCAACACCATATTCTGCTCCAACCCATTCTGCAAATTTTTGTTCAAATTCTGCAACTTTAGGACCTTGAGCAATCATTCCAGATTTTAAAACTTCAACTACATTTTCAATTTCTTCATCGCCAATTATTGGTTTTGCAATAGGAACTTTAATCTCTGACACAATTATCACCATAAATATAAAATTAGATTAATTATTATACTAATATTTAAATCTAATAATATTTAAAACATTACATAATTAACAAAGATAATATGAGTGTGAATTAATGGATGAATATAAAATTAAACAAATTGAAGAGGGATTAACAAAAATTGAATTTCCCGAGTTTGATAAAGTTTCATCTGAAGCGCCTGTTTTTTACAATCCCCACATGGAACTGAATAGGGATTTATCAATTCTTGCTATTCAAGCATTTCAAAAACAAGAGCAAAGAGAACTTAATATATGTGATTTGTTCGGAGGCAGCGGAATCAGAGGCATCCGCTATAAAAATGAAATTGATGGAATCGGAAACGTATTTATTAATGACATAAGTGAATTGGCAAATCAATACGAACAGCATAATATTGAATTGAACAATTTAGAAGATATTGAAGTTCACCAACATGATGCCAGCATGTTTTTAAGAATGAAACGGGGAGAATTTGATGTCATCGATATCGATCCTTTCGGAACCCCTTCACCATTTCTAGATTCAGCAGGATACTGTGCCCGCAGAAATTCTTTATTATGCGTTACAGCAACAGATACCTCAGCATTATGCGGAACCTACAAGGAACCATGCATTAGAAAATATAATGCTAAACCATATAAAAGTGAATACTGTCATGAAAACGGGATTAGAATTCTGGCAGGTTTTGTAGCGCTTACTTTTGCAAAATATTCAAAATGTATAAAAATTTTAATGTCACACAGTACCGAACATTATATGAGATTATACATAAAAATTGAAAAAGGTTCTAAAAAAAGTGATGAAACACTGAAAAACATTGGATACATCAGTCATTGCAAACATTGCCTACACAGACAGACAAGCAAAGAATTGGCCAGTGCACTTGAAGAAAACTGTCCAGTATGCGGTGAAAAATTAATACATGCAGGCCCATTATGGCTAGGAAATATCCAAAATAAAGAATTCATAGAAAAAATGATTGATGAAACCAATTATAAGAAAATAAATACTGAAAAACAAGCATTAAAATTACTAAATAGTTGTCTTGAAGAATCAGATGCGCCAGCAACTTTTTTTGATGTTCACAGCATCTGTAAATCATTGAAAATTAGTGCTCCGAAACTTGATTTAATTTTTGACGAAATTAAAAAGCAAGGATTTTATGCAGTTAAAACCCATTATAACCCCTTAGGAATAAAAACCAATGCAACTATTGAAAACTTGAAAGAAATACTAATTAATTTTTCAACTGAATGACAAACACACAACCATTAAACAATATTACATCATCATAAATTAATAACTAAATAATATAACAACATATGAAAAAAAATAACAAATGACATAAGAAAAAAAACATGGAAAAAATATCAAATAAATAAAAAATAATTAAAAATAAAAGAATGTTTAAATATGATGAACGATTAATACTAATTTATATAAACTATAACTACAATATTAGTTTTTGGATATTGGTAAAAATATGAAGTGATTATAATGGTAAAAACAAAAGATAATGTTGTAAAACTTGATGATACAGATGTAAACATTCTAAAAATCATTAATGAAGATGTTAGAACATCATATAGGCAAATCTCACGTAGTTTAGATGTATCTGTAGGTACAGTACACAATCGTATTGATAAAATGGTTAAATCCGGAGTTATTAAGAAATTCTCCCCAGTTATAGACCACGAAAAGTTAGGTTTTGTATTAACCACAATCATTGGAGTAAGAGTTAAAGGGGGAAAACTCAAAAACTGGGAAGAAAAAACCTTCTTCAATAAAAATGTTGTCGGAATATACGACGTTACCGGAGAATATGATGCATTTCTAATTGCGAAATTCAGAAATACCAATGAATTAAATTCATTTATCAAAGAACTATTAAAAGACCCAATTATAGAAAGAACTTATACTCAAACCGTTTTAGATGTTATCAAAGAAGATATGGGATCTTCAAACATTTTATAAATTAGTTATGCAGTTGATTAATAACAACTGCACACTTAATTCTTTTTTTTCATTAACTTTAATTCAACATATTTTACATTATTACAGACTATTTTTAAAATACGATGTGAAATACAAATCTTATTGCATATAGCAAAAAATACATTACAAAATCAAAATAATCCTTTAAATATATAAATAGGAAGATGCAATAAATATTAATATTTAACTAAAATTTAGAGGTTATTAAATTGGCAGTATGCTTACCCGACACCCAAGATGACACTCCAAGCATACCTATTAAATTAACAAGAGTAGGTGTAACAGGAGTAAAGAAATTATTGCAACTAGAAAGAGTAAATAAAAGACCTATAATACTGCTCCCAACATTTGATGCATTTGTAGACTTACCAAATGATCAAAAAGGAGTACACATGTCCCGGAATCCTGAAGCAATTAGTGAAGTTCTTGAAACTGTTGCTAACGATAAAGGAGTAGCCGTTGAAACATTATGTGCAAAAATTGTTGACAAGATGATGGCAAAACACGAATATGCCAAACGTGTTGAAATATCAATGACTACTGATTTCATGTTTATGAAAGAATCTCCAGTGACTAAAAATAAAACCCAAGAAATGGCCAAATTAAAAGCAAAAGCTATTGGTTATAGGGATGAAAATGGAGAAGTCACTATTAAAAAAAGTATTGGTGCTGAAGTAATTGGAATGACAGTCTGTCCATGCGCACAAGAATCCGTAAGAGAATCAGACAAAAATAAATTATTAGAATTTTTAGATGAAGAGACTACACAAAAAGTATTGGACACAGTTACTTTTGCTTCACATAACCAAAGAGGAATTGGAACACTGTTAATCGAAGTTCCTAAAGATAAACTTGTTAAAGCTGAAGACATTATTGAAATTATTGAAACTTCAATGAGTTCACCAGTATGTGAACTATTAAAAAGACCCGATGAAAATGCGACTGTTATGAACGCGCATAGAAAACCTGTTTTTGTTGAAGATTGTGTCAGGAACATGATGGAAAAAATTGCAACAAAATATCATGATTTCCCAGATGATACTTTAATTACTTCAAGACAAGAAAATGAAGAAAGTATTCACAGACACAATGCATTTGCTGAAAAAGTAACAACAATGGGTGAATTAAAAGAAGAATTAAAGATTCAATAGGATCTGGTTTAATGAAAAAAACATACGAAATTGCAGGCGAAGTAATGGGTTTTTTCGATTCATTTAAAGGTTCTAGACCTGCAATTGATAACGAAAGTATTCTAATTGTTAGAGGAAAATCTAGAAAAGTATTGCCTATAGACTCTTTTGATTCCAAGCTTATGGAAATTGGAGAAATTCTTGGTGGAACAGAAATAAATGCTGACTCCGATAAAATCGAGGAAGTTCTCAAATCAGGAGATAAACACATTAAAAGTAATGAAAAAACTACAGCAAGCATAGATAGTAAAGGATTCATCAGAATGAAAGAAGAATTAGAATCTATGGGACTGGTGGTTGCTTATAAAGTATTTGAACTTCCAAGCTTTGATGTTGTAATTGCCATTTGGGAAGATAAAAATGAAATACCTCCACTCTATGTGGAAGTTACTGTTTCAGAACATTAAGATTAAATATGTCAAATTTAACTAAAGAAGAAATTCTCACTATATTAACTGCAAAAAAGACAGATATTGTGAAATATATGTTAGAAACTGCAGAATATAGGGAGAATAATATTATCACTTATTCTAAAAATATATTCATACCATTAACCGAAATTTGCAGAAATGATTGTGGATATTGTAACTTTAAAAAGAACCCCGATGATCCGGAAGCAATAATTCTCAAAACTAAAGAAGAAATTTTAGCAGATTTAAAAGAAGCTGAAAAGTACGGATGTAAAGAAGCGATGTTTGCTTTTGGAGAAGATGCAGATGAAGAAGAAATTGTTCGCATCAGATTAAAAGAATTCGGGTATGACAATATGATTGATTATATTGTCGATATCTGCCAAATGACCTTAGATGAAACTTCATTGCTTCCCCATACAAATGGAGGCAATTTTAGTTTTGAAGACTTGAAAAGATTGAAAGAAGTTAATGCTTCAATGGGATTGATGCTTGAAAACTCATCCAACAGATTAATGGAATTGCCTGCGCATAATAAAAGTCCGGGTAAAAATCCGCAGCTTAGGCTAGAAACTATTTCCAATGCAGGGAAACTTAAAATTCCATACACAACAGGAATTCTAATAGGCATCGGTGAAACAAAAGAGGAAATAGCTGAGTCATTGCTTGCAATTAAAGACAGTTATGATAAATATGGACACATACAAGAAGTGATTATTCAAAATTTTACACCAATTTCAGGAATTGAAATGGAAAATTGGCCAGAACCAAGTCTTTTAGACATGATTAGAACTGTCATTGCAGGTTCTTTAGTATTCAAAGATACTGACATAAGCATACAGGTTCCCCCTAACCTAAACAATGAAACTGCCCAAATATTTTTACTATGCGGTGCTGATGATTGGGGAGGGGTCTCACCAGTAAGCCCTGATTTTGTAAACATCACTTCCCCTTGGCCGGGAATTGATGAACTTGAAAAATTAACCAAAGATGCGGGTTTTGAATTAACCGAAAGATTATGCATTTATGAAAAATACATTAATGAAGAATGGCTAAGTGAATACCTACTGGAAAAAATCACTAATTTATCCTAGCATCAACAACAACATGTTCCACACCAGGAGCATATTTCTTTATTTTATTAATTTTCAATATTTCAACATCCCTATTGTCCGCTTGAGAAATTATCCTATCAACAGGTCTTGTTTTCATCAATTTTTCAGGGACAGTTTCATGATAATGCAGAATTCCACCCTCATTTAAACAGTTTATGGCCACATCCAAATAATGATGAGTGGTTTTAACATAACCCATTACAATACGGTCCGCTTTATATTTTGGAGCATGAATTTTACAATCTCCCAAAATTGGAGTCACATTATCCAATTTATTCAATTTAATGTTTTCATTTAAGTAAAAGTAAGAATTGGGATTGATTTCAATTGAATATATCTTTTTTGCATTAGAATGCACACCAATTGGGATTGAAAAATATCCTATACCTGCAAACATGTCCAAAACAACTTCATCATCTTCAACTAATTTTGCAATACGCAACCTTTCATTGTTATTTCCTTTTGACCACATCACTTTTGCCAAATCCAATTTAAACAGACAACCATTTTCCTTGTTTATGGTTTCTGTTTCACTGCCATAAATTATATTGTACACCGGTTCCCGTTTAGTTCCCTGAATATGGTCAATTTTCATTATAGTTTTAACATTATGCTTTTTTGACAGATTTTCTAAATCATGATAGGAGTCATATTGAAATTTACTATCTAAAATCAATATGTCACCAATAAGTTTCCATTTCAATTTATTCACCTTTTGAAAGAAAAGTTTATATATGCAAATATATAATATTAATATTGTTAGTTTATACTAATTATTGATTCTGATTTTAAATAAAATTAATATGAAATATACAGTTAATTGATTTTATTATACTCAACCTAATTAAGTAGTTGAAATAAGATATTTTAAATACTATAGAGGTGTATTTAAATGGATGATAAAATACTAGAAGGTACAACAACCGTTGGAATTACTTGTAAAGATGGAGTTGTATTTGCAAGCGAAAGAAGAGCTAGTATGGGAAACTTAGTAGCTCATAAAGTCGCAGAAAAAATATTTAAAATTGATGATCATATTGTAACTACCATTGCTGGTTCAGTGGGAGATGCACAAAGTTTAATGAAAGTCGTAAAAGCTGCTGCATCATTAACTGCAAACATCTTACGTTCCGGACCAATGTATGTTCAAACATTACTTGGTGGAATGGATGGCGACAAACCGTCTCTTTATTCATTAGACCCAGCTGGTGGAATGATTGAAGACACTTATATCTCAACCGGATCAGGTTCTATCGTTGCATACGGAGTTCTTGAAGACAGGTTTAGAGATGATTTGACAACTGACGAAGGAATTGAAATAGCTATAAGAGCTATTAGAGCTGCTGCTGAACGTGACACATATTCAGGCAATGGATATTTAGTTGCTAAAGTAGATAAAAACGGCTTTGAAATGTTAGATAATGAAAAAATTAATGAAATTCTAAAAGAAATATAAGTAAGCTAATTTTTCATAACTAACTATTTTTTTATATAAATAGTGTAGATAGTTTATGGAATTTAACTAGTTATAGCTTAAAGCTTTTCATAAACTATTATACTACACCAACTTTTTTTGAAGGGATTATATGACTTCAGATATTTTAGAAGATATTAAAAAGGAGATTTTAGATAAACTACCAAAAGAAATTCAAGTTTCAAAAGTGGAATTTGAAGGTCCAGAAGTTGTAGTATACACTAAAAATCCAGAAATTATAACTGAAAATGGCGATCTTATAAGATCACTTGCAAAAGAACTTAGAAAAAGAATTATAATCAGATCCGACAAATGTGCATTACTTGAACCTGAAGAAACCATTCATAAAATTCATGAAATTGTACCTGAAGGAGCTGAAATTACTGACATTTACTTTGATACTGTAACTGGGGAAGTAGTAATTACTGCAAAGAAACCAGGATTAGTTATTGGAAAATATGGAGTAACATCCAGAAACATTGTTAAAAATACTGGATGGGCGCCTAAAATCTTAAGAACCCCTCCAATTAGTTCAGACATAATTGGAAAAATTAGAACAATACAAAAGAATAGTAGTAAAGAAAGAAAAAAAATGTTGCAACGTCTTGGACGTCAAATCCACCAAGGAAGCAAACATCCTAATGATTGGGCAAGAGTTACATCCATGGGAGGATTTAAAGAAGTCGGACGTTCATCAATGTTATTGCAAACACCAAACAGTCGTGTTTTATTAGATTGTGGAGTTAATGTTGCAGCATCAGATAATAAAAATGCATTCCCATATCTGAATGCACCGGAATTTTCAATTGAAGAATTGGATGCCGTTATTATTTCCCATGCTCACCTTGACCATTGCGGATTTGTACCATACCTTTACCATTATGGATATGAAGGACCTGTTTACTGTACAACCCCAACAAGGGACTTGACCACACTCTTACAATTCGATCACTTGGACATAGCTCACAGAGAAGGAAATCCATTGCCTTTTACATCAAAACATGTAAAACAAGCTATCAAAAATACAATTACATTAGATTATGGAGAAGTAACTGATATCTCCCCAGACATAAGATTAACATTACACAATGCAGGACATATCCTAGGTTCCTCCATATCCCACATGCACATCGGAGACGGTGCTCATAACCTTGTTTATACTGGAGACTTTAAATACGAACCATCAAGATTGCTTGAACCTGCAACAATCAGATTCCCGCGTGCCGAAACTGTAATTATGGAAAGTACTTACGGTGGAAAAGAAGACGTGCAGCCTTCAAGAAACAACGCTGAAAAAGAAATGATGAAAACAATCTACAAAACACTTAAACGTGGTGGAAAAGTATTAGTTCCAGTATTTGCTGTAGGAAGAGCACAGGAACTCATGGTTGTTTTAGAAGAGTATATGAGACATGGATTAATTGAAGAAGTGCCAATATACATTGATGGTATGATCTGGGAAGCAACTGCAATTCATACTGCAAGACCAGAATACTTAAGTAAAGACTTAAGAGATCAAATTTTCCACATGGGCAGAAACCCATTCGTCTCAGACATGTTTGAAAAAGTTCAAAATAGAGACCAAAGAAAAGAAATTGTTGAAAGCAGACAACCTGCAATCATCTTATCAACTTCCGGTATGTTAACTGGTGGAAATTCAGTAGAATACTTCAAATGGTTATGTGAAGATGAGAAAAACACATTAATCTTTGTAGGATACCAATCAGAAGGATCAATGGGTAGAAGAGTCCAAAAAGGATGGAAAGAAATACCTCTTGAAGATGATGATGGTAGAACCAGACAATTCTTTGTGAAAATGGAAATCAAAACAATTAATGGATTCAGTGGACACTCCAATAGAAGACAATTAATGGAATATGTAAAAAGACTTAACCCAAGACCTGAAAAAGTCATCACATGTCACGGAGACCCATATAAAGCAGTCGATTTAGCATCTTCTATTCATAGAAGTTATAAAATTGAAACTAAAACTCCAATCAATTTGGACTGTGTTAGAATACATTAATTTAAAAAACAATTAAATACTTAATAAAACAAATTATAAATGTGGAAATATTGTTAAATACAATATTTTATTATTTATTTTTAAAAAAAATTACAAATTAAGCTTATAGGTGTTAAAATGGTTACTTATTCAGAATCCGGTGTTGATATAGACCTTGAGGCTGTAACTGTTTCAAAGTTAGCAGACAAACTTAAATCAACATTATCATGTAGAGATATCATCACCGACAGTGGTCATTATGCTGCTTTAGTTAAGTTAGGCGATAAAGCTATTGCAATGAGTACTGACGGTGTTGGAAGTAAAATTTTAATTGCAGAAATGATGAATAAATACGATACAGTGGGAATAGATTGTATTGCTATGGTTGTTAATGATATCCTCTGTGTAGGAGCAGAACCAATTGCATTAGTAGATTATCTTGCTGTTGAAAAACCAGACCCAGAAAGAGCTAGTGAGATTGCTGAAGGTCTTGTTAAAGGTGCTGAAGAATCAAAAATTGCTATAATTGGTGGTGAAACAGCTTCACTTCCAGGAATTATCAAAGATTTTGATTTAGCAGGTACTGGAATTGGTTTCGTAGATATTGATAAAATCATTACTGGCGAAAACATAAAACCCGGAAATGTATTAATCGGTATTGAAAGTAATGGAATTCATTCCAACGGATACAGTTTAGCAAGAAAAGCATTATTCGACGATGCTGGTTTTACTGTTGATGATAAAATGCCAAATGGTGAAACAACTATCGGTGAAGAATTAATTAGACCAACTGAATTATATGTTAAACCTATTGTAGCATTATTTGAAAAAGAATATAATATTAATGGACTTGCACATATTACAGGAGGTGGTTTTACAAATCTCAGACGTTTGAAAAAAGGCGTGGGATACGATATCACCGACCTTCCAGAAGTTCCGGAAATATTTAAACTAATTTATGAACAAAATGTTGACATCAAAGAAATGTATAAAGTATTTAATATGGGTGTCGGCTTTGTTGTAATTGCTGAAGAAAATGAAGCTGAAAAAATAATGGATACCTTGAAAGAATACTGTAATTGTCAAATTATCGGTAGAGTAACCGATGATGAAAAAATTACTGTAAAAACATTCGAAGGATCCGAAATCGATTACTGATTTGATAAAATAAATAAGAGGTGTGTAAATGAAGATAATGAAAGATAATGAAATAGCTCTTGTAAAAGAAATATTAAAAAAATTAGGAGCTAGTGAAGAAGACAGCGAATTTGTAGCTGAAGCAACAATAGATGCTGATTTAAAAGGATTTACATCACATGGGCTTGGAAGATTCCCACAATACTTAGTTAGTATCAAATCAGGAACAATAAATCTAAAAGAAGATATTACTATCGAAAAAGAGACTCCTGCAATCGCTTTAATAAACGGTAACAGTGGCTTTGGACAAGCTGTATCCTACAAAGCAATGCAAATAGCCATTAAAAAAGCTAAAGAAGTTGGAATCGGATGTGTAGGTGTTCACAATACCAACCACTTTGGAGTGACTGGATTTTATTCCGATTTAGCATTAAGAGAAAACTGCATTGGACTCGTTATTGCAAATACTGATCCGGCTATTGCACCATTAGGAGGCAGCAAACCTTTAATTGGAACCAATCCAATAGCATTAGGAATTCCATCAGAAACCTACATTACTGTAGATATGGCAACATCCGTTACAGCACGTGGAAAAATCATCGAATCCAAAAGAAAAGGTTTAGACCTACCTGACGGATGGGCATTAGATAAAGATGGAAACCCAACCAATGACCCAGAAGCTGCACTTGAAGGATCAATTTTACCATTTGGTGGATTTAAAGGATATGCATTATCATTATTAATTGAAATTTTAACTGGACCACTAGTACAAGCAGGATACGGACTTGGAGTTAGCGGTACTGCTTCACCAACCCAAGACTGTACTAAAGGAGATTTATATGTTGTAATTGATCCAACCAAATTTGGAGACTTCGGAGAATTTGTTGCAAATACCGAAGACTTTGTATCACAAGTCAGGTCTACCGGTGAAAATGTAGCTATACCCGGAGATTTAGAAGTTAAAAGAATTGCTGATGCTGAAGCCAACGGCGTTGCAATTGATGAAAAATTATACGAACAATTAAAACAAATCTGTGAAAATTTAGATATTGACATAGATTCCTACATAGAAGAATAATTACTTATTCTTCAAAATTCTTTTTTTTATAACCCCTGATGTAAAATTTTTTTTACAATATCGAAGTAATATTGAATTTAAAAAGTGTAAAATGAAAATTATTATATATACTTAGAAGATAAGTATAAATGTTAAATCATACTAATAATACTAGTAATGAAAATCTATACACTTTTTTTAACTAAATATGATTTTCTTAAAAAAGGAGGATAAAAAGTTATGAAACTTAAAAACTCTTATATCTTACTAATAATAATGAGTTTATTTTTATTAGTAAGCATTGGGTCTGTATGTGCTCAAGACAATAGCACATCAGATGCAGGCATTTTAGCTAGTGAGAGTAATGATATAACTCTCAGTGAAGATGCCGGTGAGAAAATAAATACTACAGTGGAGTCTGAAAATGTAAAAGTTAATGAAAAAGACCCCGTTGAAATTCCGGTGACTGTAAAAGATAATAACAATAGCATAATAGACATTGCAAAAGGCAACCTTACAGTTACTGAAGGAAATAAAACTATTAATTTCAATTATAATAATTCAAAAATAAATATTATTGACAAATTAGCTTTAGGCAATCATAGTTTAAACATAAATTATTTAGGAAATGATATTTACAAAAATTCTACCAAAAAAATTATTTTATCAATATTTGGAAACTATACCATGATTACACCTACTGCAGTTAATGTTAACAGTACAAAAATTGTAGAATTACCAGTTAACATTACCAATAAAGTAGATGTAGCTGCGGTAAGCGCCAGCGATTTTAATATTACTATAACCTATAAAGAAGGTAATGATACTAAAATAATCAATGTAAACAATATTGAATATGCTGATAATAAACTTAAGTTTTCTTATTCATTAGCAAACACCATTTCCGCATCTACCATGACAGTCATTTATAACGGTACTTTCGGAAACTTTAAAAATAACGTTACCTTAAATAGAATTTATAATATAAAGCTTGAAAGCATTGTAACTACAAATCAGTATAAGAATGGTGCTTACAAATTCAAAGTAACTGATATTGATGACAGCACTACAAGTTTAAAAGGCAAAAGTGTAAGTTTAACCACTATCGGAAATATTAGAGCAGGATTTAGTGCAACTATTGATGAAAATAATACCGTTAGTTATTTAACAAGGAATTTATATGAATTCGACAATACCAACAACACTTTTGATATGAAAGAATTTGCTGTTGGAAAACATGCTGTTGAAATCTCAACTAGCGGAGATTTAAAATCTACATCCATTAAACTTAATTTAACTGTTACAAAAGCAGAAATCGATATTAAAATTGCTAACTTTAAGGAAGAATATGGAACCAATAAAAACGTGACAATTACCGTTACAAGCAAAGTTGATGGATCACCTGTTCCGGGAATCATCCTTCATTTAAACATGCCACAAACAAGTGGTAAAAACTATTACTTCATAACCGACACAGACGGTCAAAGTAAAATTTCAGTTAAAAGTTTAGTTGGTGGAGATTATGATGTAACCGTAACCAATAACGACACCAAAAACATCAAAAATACAAAAGCTACCGGTAAAATTACAATTGTTCCAAAACCTGTTGTAATCACTACAAAAAGCGTAACTATAACTTACAATAGTGGAAATACAGCAACCATTAAGATTACAGATAAAAAAACTGGTAAAGTTGTACCAAATGCAATTGTGCTTGTAAAATTATATACCGGTTCAAAATACAAAGCATATCTTTTCCAAGCAACAGATAAAGGAATTGTGAAATTCGCAGCATCATTATCTGTTGGAAAACATAAAATGGTTGTGGAAACTGCAGATACCAGATACAAAGCTTCTTCAGTAACAAAATATATTACTGTTAAAAAAGCTAGTGCAAAATTCAAAGCACCTAAAGTAAGTACATATTACAAAAGCGGAAAATATTTCACCGTAACTTTAGTTAACTCTAAAAATAAACCGGTTTATGATGCTAAGGTAAATATCAAAGTATTTGTTTCCAAAAACAGATATTACAACTACAACGGAAATACCGGTTCAAATGGTCAAATCAGACTTTCATTAAGCACTTTAAAACCTGGAAGTTATAATGTTGTCATTGCAAAAGGTGAATCCAAAAACTATACCGCAAAACAGGCTACTTCCAAAATTGTTATCAAAAAATCTCCAACAAAATTAATTCCTGCGAAAAAAACCGCTAAAAAAGGAAAAAATGCTTACTTTAATGTTACTGTTAAAAATACAAAAACTAAAAAAATAATTGCTGGAGTTAAAGTAAACGTTAAAGTTTACACTGATAAAACATATAAAACTTACACAATTAAAACCAATTCAAAAGGAGTTGCAAAACTAAATACAAAATCCTTAAGTGTTGGAACTCATAAAGTTGTTGTAAGTTCTGCAAACAAATATTGTGTTGCAAAAGCGGTAACATCCACAATAAAAATAACAAAATAAAATTAAAAGAGAATTAACTTTCTCTTACTTTTTTTCTTTTTTGTACTTGGCATAAAAACCATCAGTATCAGCATATATTGCATAAAAACCATATTCTTCGGCTTTTTTTATTGATGATTTAATATATTGTCTTCCCCAGGAAGTAATTGCTTTTGCACATTCAAATGAATACCATCTGAATCTAGGAAACCCATAAATGCCGTACATGGTATTGGCCAATCTTTTAATGGCCTGCTGCTGTACATTTAAAGATCTTTTTTCGGTTTCATCGGTTGATGCTTTCATTTCACGCTTGATTCTGAATCTTTCTTGTAAAATTTTATCAATGACTGATGGAATGAAACCCTGAGGATTCTTTTTAAACTTTAAACCATGTTCAGGAGAAATATTATACTCATCCTCATTTTCAACATCCCCCAAAACCATTACATCAGGAGATATGTTTTTTGAGATGATAATGCTAGGATACAGACTTCTGAAATCAAATTGGACTAAATTTTCGTGAAGTCCAGTTTCAGGCTCCCTTACATATCCACCTTCATTATCTTCAGCATTAGCACGGTCTGCAAAGTTAGAACCCTGTTTATTTGGAACAACTTCTTCATCAAAATAAGCCTGCTTTACTAAAAACCATTCTGCCTGTTGGCCAGTTGCCATACGACTAACGTCAAATAAAGGCTGACCTATAATACGAGTAAGTTCCAAATTAAGAGGCAATGTTTGTTCTGCAATTTTTAAAGTGGAAATAACATCGTCAAGCGAATAATCAAATAAATTATCCAATTCCTCTCCGCCATTGTCCCAAAATTCCCAAATTCTTTCACCAGGAACATCGATTTTTTCCTCACCGAACAGCTCATAATAGACACGTTCCAAAGTATATCTTTCAAGAGACATATATCTCCTCATAACAAGATATAAATCCACATGAATCAGTCCTTTTAGAGAAGCAGCATTTGCATAACCTCTTCTGATATATCTAACTTCGGACCCATCCATTCCAATATCCAAATCCACACCAAATATTTTAGCCCTATCTTTAAGGTAAGGGAAATCAAAATTATCTGAGTTATAACCAACAATAATGTCAACATTATTATCCTTAATGATATTTACAAATTCCTCAATCATCTCTTTTTCAGATGCAACCTGATTGACAAAGTCATCACGACTTTCAGAATTTGTTTTTGTAGAAATAACCTGATTGACACCGAAATTACTGGCCACCCCAATCATGATAATTTCATCCTCTTCAGAATTGGGCATTCCATGAGGATTTCTCACTTCCAAATCGAAACTCATAATTCTGAATTCCTGAGGATATTCAGGAACACGCTTTAATTCTTCAGTGAGTTTGATGATTTGAACATCATGTTTTTTTGAATCCAAATTTAAAAATGAATCAAGTTCTTCACCGACGGCTGTAACTTCAGTCATAGGAATTACATCACGGTCCATCAGATATCTTCTGTAAAATGGAATATCAAATTCCCTGATTTGAATAACACTCTCAAGATCCCTTAGTTTATCCCGATTTTTTGCAAGTTCCTGAGGATGTTCGAATGTGACCTTGATAAAATCTGTTTCGATTTGAAAATCTTTTTTTGTTACTTTTTCAACAGAAATAACATCTAAATTTTCCTGGATTTCTTTAATGCATTCATCAAAATCATCACATACCACATACAAGTACGGTTCAAATGTGTCGTCAATCAGAATAACATTTTCATCCCCATCTTTTGAAAATAACCTAATAACAGGTTTATCATCATGTGTTACATAATCTATATCCAAAATAACAACATTTTTCTCCATTTAATCATCACCAAGAAGATATTCTTTTCTATAACAGTCTAAAACTTCATAAGTAATTCCCAATACCAATGGACCTACAACAAAACCAACGATTCCATATACCAACGGACCTGCTAAAAATCCGATTAATAATATCAACGGATGAATATCGGCATAATGACTTGATAATGCCGGTCGTATATACATATCCACGGTGCTAAGGAAAAATCCGAAGAACAGTACTATAACTGCCCGAATATAATTGCCTGAAGCTACATCAATGAAAAACAATGCCCAGTATATCGGCCAAGGCCCAAATACCGGAATTAATTGAAGTATACCTGTCAGTACACCTAAAAAGATACCGAAAGGATAGCCTAAAAGAGAATAACCGATGCATCCGAAAATACCAATTATAACTGAAGTCAAAAAGTGTCCGTAAAAAATGCTTTTCAATACATCCTCTACTGAAGATAAGGTGTTATCAAAGAATTCCTTAGAATCATCCGGAACGAAGGACCTTATAAATTCCAAACAGTTTTCACCATCACGGACAAAGTAAAACACTGAACAGACCAAAATAAATAAGTCCAATGTTACATTTGCAAACTTGCCTACAAACTTGACAGAATAATTTAGAAGATAACTTCCAACATTACTAATTACAGAATCAATATATGAATTCAGAGAATTGACATCGACATAAGAGGGTAGATAAGATGAAATTTGAGACATCACTGAATTGACATCAGTATTCGGATTATTGGCCAAAATCCAGCTGACAAATATCGATAATTCAAATACAATATAAAACAATAACAATATCAGTGGTATCAGCACCACAACCATTGCGAGCAAAATAGAAATTGAAGAGTATTTTAATTTAGATTGAATTTTTCTTGCGATTGGTCGGATTCCATAAGCTAAAATAGCTCCCAAAATCACCATATTTAAAACAGGGAATACAAACATTAATGAAATTACAATCAGAAATATTACCAACAATACTGGAGGATTTAAATAATTTTTAATGCTGAATCCCATATTTTAACCACCATTTAATATTTAACGCCCGCTGCATCTCTTCTATATTTTGCGAATTCGTCAATTTTATGAATCTTTTCATTTTCAAAAACAGGCCCTTCAACACATATTCTCCAGCCTTCACTGTCAACACAACATTGTCCACACACACCAAGAGCACATTTCATATATCTTTCAAGAGAATATTGTGCAGGTATGGAAGCATCTTCAAGTATATCAAATATTCCTTTCATCATTATCTCAGGACCACAAACAAATGCATAATCATAAGTCGAAGATTCAAGCAAATCACTAAGACAATTTGTAGCGAATCCTTTAAATCCAAAACTTCCATCATCGGTACAGTGATGAATAGTGGCACCCAACTTTTCGAGTGAATCAGCATACAATAATTCATCCTTAGTTACAGCAGCTGCAATGACTTCAACATTATTGCCTTTTTTAATCAAATCAGAAGCAATTGCATTAATTGGAGCCATACCAACTCCTCCACCAATAGCTATAATGTTTTTGCATTCAAATGAATTATCAAATCCATTACCATAACTTCCTCGAATACCAATTTTGTCCCCTACAGACAATTCATGAAGTTGTGAGGTAAACTTACCTATATTTTTTACAGTAATAGCCAATTCATCATCATTAATTTGTGAAATTGACATCGGTTTTTCATTTTGAAAATTCCAAACCATTACAAATTCACCAGGGTTTGGACGTCCCAATTTTTCCATATCCCAATCAAATTTAAAAGTTTTAATTGTAGGAGTTTCATCAATAATTTCTTTAATTTCAACGATTTTCGGTTCATTAATCATGTTTACAACTCCTCATGTGCAAGTCCTACCATTTCATCAATTGATGAAAATCCCTTCTGCTTCATGAAATTTTCCAATCCCTGATTTATGTTTGAAAATACTTCAACACCTTCATCCATGATGGCAGTTCCTATTTGTACCGCCCTTGCACCTGCATAAATAAATTCAACAACATCTTCAAAAGTATAAATTCCACCAACACCGATTAATGGAATATCAACTGCATCGTAAACGGAATAAACATTTCTAACTGCTATAGGTTTTATAGCCTTACCGCTCATCCCTCCAAATTTGTTTGATAAAACCGGACGAGCAACATCAATATTGATTTTCATTCCCGGACCCAATGTGTTAATTAATGACAATACGTCAGCACCTGCATCTTCACAGGTTTTTGCTATTTCTGTAATATCTGTCACATTTGGAGTTAATTTAGCTATAATCGGAACTTCAGAAGCATCTTTTGAAGCGGAAACAATTGTATGAGATAAATTACAATCCTGACCAATTGATGCGCCGTAACCTTCCATAGCATGAGGACAGGAAATGTTTAATTCAATCATATCAACATATCCCTGAACTTCTTCGACCAATTTGGAAAATTCATCCGGAGTTGCACCGTAAATGGATGCAATAACCACATTATTTTCATGATCAATCTTTTTTAGTTCCTCTTTAAAATTCTCCACACCAGGATTTGAAAGACCGATGGCATTAATTATGCCCCCATCAACTGCAACAGTTGTAGGATTTACATAACCCGGATGAGGATTTAAAGAAAATGATTTGGAAACTACTCCTCCTGCACCAGATTTTAAAATCCAATTCATTGATGAGGCATTGCTTCCCATAATTCCTGCAGCCAACATCAACGGATTTCTAAATTCCACACCACAAATATTTGTCCTTAACATAGTACCAACTTTGTAATTAATTATTTAATTAGTTTTTGTAAATTTATCAATAATTTCTTGATATTTTTCATTTTGTAATTTCAAGCTAATAACATTAGTTTTATTAGATTTAATTATTTCTTCTTTGGATTTGATTAAATTATCAATATGAGAGTCCTGTTTTTCAATAATCATGTCCTTTTGTTTTAACAAATCTTCATAACTTTTAGAAATTTTTCTTAATTGAATCTCCAGGTTTTCACTATTCGATTTAACTTGATGTTTATAGTCATCTATTAAAGTCCTCAAATATTTTACCTGATCGTGCTTATCTTCAATTATGCTTTCCTTTTCAACAATCTTTTCCTGCAAATCATCCAATTCTTTGAGTCTGGCCTTGTCATAATCTATTTTTGTATCCAGTTTATCTTCCAAATTCTTATTTTCATATTTTAATTTAGTTGAATAAAGCTTCAATTTATTAATCTCTTCCCTTTTCTGTTCGAGCTCCATATTGAGTTCATCAATTTCAGCATTTTTTAGTTCAATCTCATTTTTTAAATCTCTAAAACTTTGTTTTGACATAATTACAAATCCGAAAATAGAAAATTAACTATCTATAAAAATAATTTGCATTTTGATTAAATTAAATTTTTTTATAAAAATACTTATTAGAAATAAAAAAAATATTTTAATTTATGCAATGTTATATAACTTACTGCATCAAAGGATTTTTAGCTTTTAACAGTGACAACGAATTAATATCTGAAAAATTATTTCCAGAAGATGAAATAATCCAAAGGTTAGCAGAAATTAACGATAAAAAAATCGTTGAAGAAGAATCCGGAATCATTAAAGAAGTTTTAAAAGATTATGATGAAGTTATTATTGAATCAAATAAACGATTATCCGATTATAATAATGATAAAATCACAATTCAAACTCCCAACCAAGCAGGAGAATATTTAAGAAGCAATTATGATAAATTCAACCTCAATTCTGAAGACATGACTGAAATTTATCAAAATTTAGCAATTTATAAAATCAAAAAAGAATCTGCAACTGAAGACAAACACTTAATACAAGCTATAAACTCCATTGATGAAATAGATGAAACAATTTCCAAATTAATTGAACGTATTAGAGAATGGTATGCATTATATATCCCAGAAATGGACGTTATTAAAAATAATGAGACATATATCAGATTAATCTCACAAAATAAATCAAAAGAAGAGATTTTAAAAGAAAAACCTGATGCATTTCCAAATAACATGATTGATCTTGAAGATGACATCAACATCGAAGATTTGGAAATAATGAACAATTATGCAAATTCCATCTACGGACTTCAAAAATCAAGAAAAAACATTGAAGAGTATATTGACAAAAAAATGGAATCCATTGCTCCGAATTTAAGGCAATTGGTAGGGCCAACATTAGGCGCCAAGTTAATTTCCCATGCGGGCGGAATTAAAAGACTTGCAATGTATCCTTCAAGCACTGTTCAAATAATGGGTGCTGAAAAAGCGCTATTCAGACATCTGAAAAGTGGAGACAGACCTCCGAAATATGGATTAATCTATCAGCATCCACAGGTTCGAGGTGCAAGCTGGTGGAATCGTGGAAAAATTGCCAGAATGCTTGCAGGCAAAATTTCCCTAGCAGTCAGAAGAGATGTCTTTACAAAAACCCTTGATGAAAATGTTTCAGAAGAATTTAAAGAGAAAGTTGAAGAAATAGAAAAAAATAATCCATTTCCTACAAAAACAACTAAAAAAAGAAAAGAAGAAAAGTCTAAATCAAGAAAAAAGAGGAAAAAAGGGAAAAAGAAAAGGAAAAGGAGATAATGCATGAAAATTTATTACAAAGATGGAAATGTTGCAACAAAAAATTTGACTCCGGGAATTTCAGTTTACGGTGAAGAATTAATCAAGGAAGATGATGAGTACAGAATATGGAATCCCCGACGTTCAAAATTAGCAGCAGCTCTTTTAAATGGATTGGAAAATTTAGAGATTCAAGACACATCAAAAGTATTATACTTAGGTGCATCAACCGGAACAACAGTGTCCCACATTTCAGACATTGTAATCAATGGAAGAGTATATGCAGTTGAATTTTCACCGACAACAGCTAAAAAACTAGTTCAACTTTCACGTCAAAGACATAATATTTCTCCGATTTTAGGCGATGCGACCAAACCCAAAGAATATCTAAACCTTGTTGAAAAAACCGACCTGGTATACTGTGATGTTGCTCAACCAACACAAAGTGAACTGTTTATGAAAAACATGAACTTGTTTTCCAAGGATGATGGAATTGGTCTTTTAATGATAAAAGCCAGAAGCATTGATGTTGTACAGAAGCCTAAAAAGATTTTTAAAGAACAGGAAAAGAAATTGAAAGAAAAAGGTTTTAAGATTGTTGAAAAAGTAAAACTGGAACCATACGAGAAAGACCATATTGCATTTTTAGTGGAAAAAAACTTTTAAAAAAAAAAACATCATTATTCTTACTCTTTTTTTTTAAAAAATCTGTTAAATTTTGAGATGAGTGAACTCCTTAATCATTTGCTCTATTCATCCCCACATGAAACATTATCTAGCATTAAATCCAATATGATAAATATTAATAATGACTACATAACAGTAAGGGAAATGAGATTATGTTAAAAAATAAATATTTTATGATAATACTTCTAATATTTTTATTGTTTATTATCCCTGCAGCAAGTGCAGGCGATAATAATACTGATTTAATTGAAATTGACATAGGAAATACAAATTCTAACAATAATCTTCTAAATGAAAATGTTGACAACACCGAAGACATTTTATCCGTTGACAGTCCACATAAAGAATTGACAGATGATGACCTTAAAAATGATTCAAACATTTACTTGAAAAATGGAGAATATGACTATAAACAGGAATATGAACACAGAAACATCACATTTATTGGTGAAGACACATCAAAAACCATCATCAACGGTAACGGAAGCACCATCCATATAACCGAATTTGTATCCTTCAACAATCTCACCCTGAAAAACATCAAAATCTATGCTCCCGAAAACCTGACATCATCGAATGTCATTTTCAAAGATTTCAAATATAACTACTCTGAAGACTTCCCAACAGGAATGATTTACAACGGCTATAGTGACAGCAGCAATATCAATCTGGTGAATTGTACATTTTACAATAACACCATTTTAGATGCAGGCATCATAGAAGTATATTACAGCACAGTGAATATTAAAGACTCAAAAATCATTGACAACGAAAATGTCAAATCAGATGAATATATAACTTATGGAATAATTTATGCCGAAAAATCAAACCTCAACATTTCCAACTGCGAATTTATCAACAACAAAATAGGATCTCCTTCAGGAGCAGTGACATGCGAAAAATCATCAATCAATATAACCGATTCCAAATTCGTGAATAATACTTCAAAAAGCACCCCATGTATCCGTGTAAATAAGGCTGATGCTTCAATTGACGGTTGTGAATTCATTAACAATACTGGCACATCTAGTTATGGGCCAGTCTATACACGTGGGGGGAATCTTTACATATCCAATTGTGAATTTATAAACAATTCTGCCGGAAAAAGGGGCGGATCAATATATTATACAGCTTACGACCTTTTAAATTTCACTGTTGACAATTGTACATTTTATGATTCAAAAGCAAAGCAAACTGGAGGGTCCATTTATATCTCTTGTGGAAACATCAGTATCAACGATTGTAAGTTTTATAATTCCCAAGCCGATAAGGGAGGGGCAATATTATTTGAAAATTTATTCAAGGATCCGTCTCAAATAAACATCACCTCAACTGAGTTTATCAATTGCTCTTCAACATCAAAAGGCGGAGCAATATACTGTAGCGATTCAGATTCATTCAATGGATTTAATTTATCAATAGTTAATGCTAAATCAAAATATGGAACAGGAATATTCATTAGCCATTGTGATTCAACATTCAATAATCTGACTATAACAAATTCATCAAGCCTAATTGGATCTTATTTCCACCAAGGGGGCGATTTAAAGTTAATAAACTCACTAATCTCCTCAAATACTGGTAATTTTGGATCTGCAATATATCTAACAGATATGCATAACGTGCTGATTGAAAACAATACATTCAAGAACAATAATGCCAGCGGTTATGGCAGCGCAATTTATATCGTTTCCAAATCAACTCAAGATTTTTCAAAAAATAATTATGAGAATAATTCTGCGAAAGAAAATAAAACCATATATGTCAATTACATTTCATATGATAAGGATAATCTAATAATTACCAGCAGAAATTACACATTTTTCATAGGCAATTATACTGATACTGATTACATCCCTCAGTATTACAATTTAGCTGACTTAAATCAGACCACTTCCGTTAAGGATCAGATGGATGAGGGTAACTGCTGGGCTTTTGCAGCAATTGGAGGATTGGAGTCAAATGTTTTAAAATCATATAATTTATTACTGGACCTTTCAGAAAACAACATGAAAAACATTGCAAGTAACACATCACCATTCGGCTGGATTTATGAACCAAATTATGGAGGATATCCATATACGCACATAGGTTACCTTGTAAGCTGGTTAGGTCCCGTTTTGGAAGAGGATGATCCGTATATAGAGATTAGTCGATATTCAAATTTGTTTGATAGTGTATTGCACATCCAGAATATTTTAAACATTAAAAGAGATAACTTCACAGATAATGATGAAATCAAAAAAGCGATAATGAAATATGGAGGAGTAGTATCCGCCATCTATTCAACAAATTCTGTTAAGCAGTATTACCATGAATCTATTTATTCCAATCATGAAATTGTTATTGTAGGTTGGAATGACACAATGGAAATACCTAATGCTCCAGGACTGGGTGCATGGATTTGTAAAAACAGTTGGGGCTCTGAGTGGGGAGAAGACGGTTATTTCTATGTTTCATATTATGATACCTCCTGCCCTTCCAAATTAGGCTTTTTAGAAGCATCCGTAATTATATTCAACAGTACAATAAAATACGAGAAAAATTATCAGTACGATCAGGCACAAACTGATTTCATCAATACCCCAAATGATACAGTATGGTATAAAAACAGATTCAATGCAACCAACAATGAACTTTTAGCAGGAGCATCCACATATTTCAAGGAAGACAGCTTTTGGAATTTATCAGTTTATGTCAACAATGCTTTAAAATTAAGTAAATCAGGATTTTCAAAATCAGGATATTGGACAATTGAACTCGGAAAGGTCATCCCATTGGAAATTGGTGATGTTTTTGAAATAGAATTCCAAATCAATCACAAGAATGCCAGCGTTCCTATCTGTGAAGGGACAATATACGTCAATAAATTTTACAGCGAAAATACCTCATTTATAAGCTTTGACGGTGAAAACTGGACTGACCTCTATGATTATAACTGGAATAACGAAGGAGAAAATGCCTTACAGGTAGCATGCATCAAAGCATTCACAGTACTTAACAATGAATCATTTATGATGCTTTCCCATCAAATCGAAACCCATGAGAATTATCTTGAATTGGCAAATGATTATGCATATACAGACATCGATGAAGAATTTGCAAATGGAATCATAATCATCAAAGACAATTTCACAATTGACGGAAAAGGACACACAATCGATGGAACCGGACTTGCAAGAATATTCAACATTAAAGCAAACAATGTTACCTTGAAAAATATTAATTTCATTAACGGCAATAGTAAAAACAACGGAGGAGCAATTTACTTTAATGGAACCGGAATCTTAATTAATTGCGAATTCTACAAAAACTATGCACCATATGGCGGAGCAATTTACATTTATTCAGAAGTAAATGTGACCAACTGCAAGTTTATCGAAAATGCTGCAGAATATGGTGGAGCAATACACAATGAAGGTAAAACAAACATAAACAACTCTAAATTCAGTGAAAATAATGCAAATGAAGGAAGTGCGATTAAAACCGAAAACGATATGACAATCAGCAATTCTGAATTCATCGGCAATGGTGAAAATTGCATTGATGTCAACCCAGGTGCCAAAATAACTTTAAATAACGTTACAAGTGATGTTCAATTAGTAAACGATACAATAAGCATAGAAATTCTTGAAGCTAAAGATATTGTTTACGGCAATGATGTCAACATTAAAGTTCAGGTAAACAGCAGTGCCATATACCCATTAACCAGTGGAAAAGTTGTTATTAAAGTTAATAATGTTGAATATAATGATGATGTAAAAGATGGAATTGCAACACTAATTATTCCAAAATTAAATGCTGGAACCTACAGTGCAAATGTTACATACATTGACAATAACATGTCAAGAGCAGAAATTCCTGTTAATTTCACTGTAAATAAAAAAGACATTACAATTAATGCAAAAAATGCAGCATATGTCATCAACTACGGTGGAACATACAAAGTCAGCTTCAAAAATGTAGCTGACGGCACCAAAGTAACATTTACCTTAAACGGCAAAAACATTGGAACATCCACCATCAAAAATGGAGCTGCTTCAATAAAATTAACTGCAAAAATCCTAAAAACTGCAAAAGCAGGTAAAAAGAACATGGTAATCAAAATTGGAAACAAAAATTACAATCCAATAAGCAAAACCGTCAAAATTACCATCAACAAGGAAAAAACAAAAATAACAGCTAAAGCAAAAACATTCAAAAGAACAACAAAAACCAAAAAATACACAATAACACTAAAAAACAGCAAAAACAAAGCAATGAAAAAAACAAAAGTCACTCTAAAAGTTAAAGGTAAAACATACACTGCCAAAACCAACAGCAAAGGCAAAGCAACATTTAAAATTACCAAATTAACTAAAAAAGGAACTTACAAAGCAGTTATCAAATATAAAGGAAATAACTACTACAAAAAAGCAACCAAAAACACTAAAATTAAAATCAAGTAGATGCAACACACATCTACCTTCTTCTTTTTTCAATTATAGCAATCAATAATCTTTTAACATTAACCATATCTCTGATGATAATATCGATAAGATAGCTAAGATTTTAAGAATCTGTTAAAAAAAATAAATTTTTAAAGTTTAAATAAAAATTAAAAGATTCATATAGATTTAAATTTTTAGGGAATTGCAAAAAAGAAATGAGATCAATTAATATCCAAAAAAGTATACCAATAATATCCTAATAAATACCAACACCTTAGAAATTGCATGATGAAAAAAATTCAAAAATTTTATCAACACCAACAAATAATCAGTTATGCAACAACACAAACATTTAAAACCCAAACCATCCCAAATCCCAAATCAAAATCCACCCAATATCAAAAGAAATATTAAGATAAATTTTTTAAAATTAATCAAAACATAAAACAAAACAAATATAGAAAAGGCAATACTGTATTGTCCACAAAAGAAAAATTATTGAAAAAAATCACCCCATATTTGAGCGATAATCAACTAAAAAATTAGTCTGAGAAATATAAAAAATTACTACAAAATCCGCCAAAAAGTATTACTTAGATATGCTAATGCAAATAAAATAAAAGTTCATTGAAACGTCCTTTAGGTTGATTCACTCTATTAATCACTCCATTTAACTAATACCTAAAGGCATGAACTTATTTTATTTAAATAACTATTTTTAAAAAAGTTTTTTTCAAAGATTAATCAACTTATTTTATTCTAAAAAGTATTACTCAATAATGCCCAAAATAGCTTAGAAAAAAATAGAACATATTGAAAAATTAATTTACCCCCACCACCAAACTAAAATTAATTTTACACCCATCACAAAAAATACATGAAAAAAACAATATTAGATTACACTTAAAATTTTAATTGAAGAAGTTTAAAAGAAATTAACAACACAATCAATCACACACCATAAAGGGAAAGGAAACCCCTCAAAAATATTAAAAAAACAATCAATATAATTAATAGTTATGTGAAATAATACTTAATAATAAGTCATGAATTAAAAAATTAAATAGTATTTGAATAAAAAATAGATTTAAAATAATCACATATATATGCAATCATATTTTTTTAGAAATTTCATCAAAAATTATTTTTGCAACCTGTTTTTTTGAGGTTAACGGAACTGTTAAAACATCCTCGTCAACAATCAGCACCTCATTGTTATCAGATCCAAAATGACAGCAGTCTTTTGAAATATCATTAGCAACAACCAAATCAGTGCCTGCATCTGAAATCTGTTTTCTGGCACATTCAATTATTTCATCACGGGAAATATTGAATTCAGCTTTAAATCCTACTAAAAATATGTCTGGATTGACTTTCTTGATTTGACGGATGATTTTTGTAGTGGGTTTTAAATTAATTGATAAGGATTTGCTTGAATCAATCTTCTTATTTGACTTTTTTACAAACTCAAAATCTGAAACCGCCGCAGTGGATATGAAAATATCAAAGTCCGGAACTAAATCAAGTACAATATTATTCATTTGCGCGCCTGTTTCGACTTTTATAACATCAAAAACAGAAGGAATTTCAACAGACACATTTGCTACAACCAAAGTCAAATTGGCTCCCCTAATATATGCTTCCTTGGCCAATTCCAAACCCATTTTTCCTGAAGATTTATTGGTTATCCCCCTAACGGAATCAATAGGCTCATAAGTTCCACCCAAACTTATCAAAATATTCTTGCCTTTAATGGTATCAATCCTTATTTAAATTTATTGTTCTTAATGATTCTAAAACAATGTCTTCCTTGGATGGGAACTTGGCCTTTCCCTCATCCATTCTTGGTTTGATGAATTTAGCTGACCCTTCCTGTTTAATCTTATCAATATTTTCCTTAATGGCCTTAAACATTGAATCATGCATTGATGGAACAAAAATTATTGGAGTATCATGACCATAGGCAGTGATTAATAATGTTGAAATAGGATTATCTGCAATCTTATGAGCAAATTTGGAAATTGTATTGGCAGTAGCCGGAGCAACTAAAATTAAATCTTCCTGAGAATATTTTACATGCTCAATATCTCCAGTTAATTTAGTTACAACCTCATTTCCAGTTGCAAATTCCATAGCATTAGGATGGATAATTTCACATGCAGATTCACTCATAAAACATTTGACATCCACATCATTTCTCCTGAATTCACGAGCCAGTTTTATTGATTCGGTAGCTGCTATACTACCTGTAACACACAATATAATCATTTAAACACCTTAAAAAAAAGAAATTATGTAATTTGAATATCTGACAAGAGATAATCAAAAACATACAAATTAGACTCAAATTTATCCATTGGCGCACTATAAAGCAGCACGTAAGCTTGTCCACCTTTTTCAAACCAAACAGCTTTGTGTTCCTTTGCAACACCATTTTCCTTTGCAGTATAAATATATTCAAAAGCAGTATTGCCTGCAATTGATGACGAACCAGAAGATACCAATTGATAATTGGAATCATATTTCATAGGTTCATAAGTTTTATTAACGAATGTGGCGAAATCTCCTTCAATAGGTTTCTTTTCAATATTAATATTGACCTGACCAACACCAAAAGAGTCAACATCATCGGCTTTTGAAATAGCCATGATGGAATATGGTGAAACAGCTTGAGAATAACCCCAATTAGAAGGATACTTAATAGTAATACCAGATTTTGATAAAGATAAAACAGAAGTGTCATTTGAATCAGCGCTAACGCTAGCTACAGATACAAATAAAAATAACAATACAAAAACAACAATACTTCCTTTTAATATTTTAGTTTTCATAATATTGCCTCCACTGAGAATTTATTCACCGATTTCCCGTTCCCGAACTGGAACTACTTTGACTACTACTACCCGACGACGAACTACTTTGAGAACTTTGACTACTACTTCGGGACCCTTGATCATAACTAGAACTACTTGAAGAACCCCTCGTAGATTGAGAAGAACTTGATGAAGAGTAATCCGAACTACCGCTTGAATAACTTGAATTAGTCTTAGAAGTTGTTGTTTTAGTAGTATTAGGAACAACAGTATTGTTAAGCTCAGGGAATGCTGTATCTTGAACAACTGCTATTGAATCAGTATTGGATAATGCATTAAAGTCAAAATTAAAGATACCGTAAGCAACACCCGCTGTGAAACCGACTACCAATATCAGCAACAGCAATAATTTAAAAGTGCCGCTATCCATAGAAGATTTTTCCTTACGATTATACCTTGCATCACCCTTTTTAGGATTAATAATATATTTTTGAACTAAATCTTGTTCCTCTTTCTTTTTATTATCGGTAGGTTTTCTACTTCTTTTTCTCTTTTTTGTATTATTAGCAGGTTTACCTTGCATAGACCTGATTCTTTTGGTAGCCGCTTGGGCATCAATAGTATTCAGCTTATCTTCATATTTTGAACGAAAATAGCTATATTTTTCAGCAGAAATTTTTCCAGATCTATAATCTTTTTCCAAACTGCTCATAATTCTAAGAAGTTTATCTCTATCATCTGACATGCCTACCCTCCCTGAACATTATAACATAATAATATATATTCATATTAATTTATAAGTTTAACTTAAATTCTGGGTAGGAACCTAAAACTTTTAAAAAATAAGTATTTTCTTTTATTTCATTTAAAATATCTTGAATAACTTCATCATTCTGATGGCCATTGAAATCGACAAAAAACAGATATCTGCCCAAACCTTTTTTAGAAGGCCTTGATTCAATTTTTGTCAAATTTATATTGTTTTTTTGAAAAATTCCCAAAACATTGTATAAACTACCTGGACGATCTTCATAAATGGAAAAGATTATTGAAGTTTTGTCATTGCCGGTCCTTTCATTACTTTGCTTTGAGATAACAACAAAACGGGTAGCATTGTTATCCATATCCTGAATATTTGATTCGAGAATTTCCAAACCATACAACTCAACGACTTTTGCATTGCAGATGGCTGCCTTGGATTTATCCCCAATGATACTTTTGGCGGCACGTGCAGTACTGACTGCATAATGCGGTTGAATTCCATGATCAGATATATATTCCTGACATTGGGCTATAGCCTGAGCATGTGAAAATACATCAGTGATATCTTCCATTTTACATCCAGGATTAACAATTAAATTTTGATTAATCGGGATGATGATTTCCTTAAAAATTTTTAAATCAAATTTATGGGCCAATAAATCTAAAGTAAGGCCAACAGGTCCTTCAATCGAATTTTCTATAGGTACAACACCATATTCACATTCTTCATTAGCCACACTTTCCATTACAGCAGGAATAGTGCAATATGGAATTAAGTCATCACCCACAATACTTGCGGCCTCATGACTGAATGTTCCCTTAGGTCCTAAAAATGAGATTAATGAAATAGGAACCCCTCCAAAAAAATAAAAAAAAGATATTTAAGATTCTAATTTTTCAATTAGTCTTAAAATATCGGTTTGAGTTATAATGCCAACAAGTTCATCATCGTCAACAACAGGCAATCCATTGAATCCTGTCTCCATGATAATATTTGACACTTCAGTAATAGACATGTCCCTTGAAACAAATGTTGGATTTAAAGACATGATATCATCTACCAATAAATCTTTAATTTGAGATTTCTGGTATTTTTCAGGAACGGATTTTCTAAATTCAATGAAAGCCCTCATCAAATCTTTTGAAGTAACCATTCCCACAAGTTTATCATCGTCAACAACAGGCAATCTGCCCACATTAGATTCTAACATTTGTCTTCTTGCATGGACAATTCTTTCAGTTGGTGATACAACTGTTAAATCTTTAGACATTATTTCTTTTACAGCAATCTTATCAAATGCAATTCCAACTGCAAGAGTAACGAAATCCGCTTTGGAAACTATTCCGACCATCTTATCATCTTCCATTACTGGAACAGAACCAATGCCTTTATCCAACATTATTCTTGCCACTTCATCCAATTGCATTGTTTGAGGAACTGTAATTACATCTTTAACCATTACAGATGAAATATGAAGTCTTGATGCAGGCATACTTTCATATTTTGATGAACCAAGTTTATTAGCAATATCCCTTTCTGAGATAATTCCCACTAATTCCTTATTATTGGTTACCGGTAAACGAGATACATTATGTTTACGTAATAATTTCAATGCATCAGAAAGATTTTGATCTTTATCTATACTAATTATATCCTCAGACATCAAATTCTTAATTTGCATATTATCATCTCCCATAAATGTTTAATATCTTTTAACTGCTCTTAAAATATCTCTTTCAGTAATGATTCCCATTACTTTATCATCTTTAACTACAGGAACACCACCGATATTTTTTTCAGCGAATAATTCACATAAATCTCCAATAGTCATATTTGGTTCAATTGTGACAGGTTCTTTAACCATTATTTCTGAAATTACGGTTTTTAAAACATCTGTAGCTAAATTGGAATTTAAATTATCAAATAATTCTTTAGCATTTAAGAATCGAATAATATCGGTAGAAGTAACTATACCTAACAATTTTTTAGCTGCTTTAGAAATATCAGCTTCACCACCAACAATTGGAATCCTTCTTAAACCATTTCTTACCATGATTTTACATGCACCTTCAAGAGGAGTTCCAGGAGTTGTAGTGAACACTTTAGTACTCATATAATCTTGTGCAGTTTCTTTGGAAGCAACACCAGCCAAGGATAATGCGATATCCCTTTCGGTTACAATACCAACAAGTTTTTCATCACCATCAACAAGAGGAATAGCACCTAACTGATTTGACAACATAGTTTCAATTGTTTCAGCAATTGAAGCTTTGTTAGACAATGAAACTACTTCACGAGTCATGATTTCCCTAACCGGTTCATTGATAGCTGCTAAGAAGTTGTCTTCGTATTTTTTTTCAATAATGTTGAATTTGCTTCCTCCACCAAAGAAGTCCAATATATCCATTACTGTTACAAAACCCAACAATTTACCAGAACCAGGATCGGTAATTGGTAATCTTCTAAATTCATGTTCCATCATTATTTTAGCAGTGTCTTTGATACTTTTTGAAGGAGGGATAGAAACTACATCTCTTGATGCGATAGCCATAATGTCTCCTTCTTTATCATGAACTTTAGTTTCACGTTCAATTGCACCTGTGTTTGATTTTCTGTTAATGGATGTTTTATCTTTCATTCTCACACCTCTACTAAATTATATACCCTAATAAAATAAAATCACATATTAAAAACAAAATATTACTCAATATCCAAAATCTTATGAATTTGAGGAATGGTGGAAACTTCAAAATATTGCCCAACAACTGCCGAAAATTCAAATAATTGAAAATTAAGGTCCTTCCATTCGTTTAATGGACTAGAAGGTTGGAGGATTATTTGAAGATTACTTTTGCTTGAAATATTTTCAGATAATTTTTTGATTACCTCTTTAAATGACTTTATTTTAGTTGAAGGCAATATAACTACTTTACAATATACATTTTTAGACTTCGCCATTAATAAATTTAGTGATTTAATTTCATTGAAAAAAATTTCCTCATCAAAATCGCCATCAAAATGTTCGGGCAATTTAATATCCAAGGACACCATATCCAATCTATCAATCAAATCAATGTTATCCGGCAAAGTCCCATTAGTTTCCAACATTATATTTAATTCAGTTAATTTTGAAACTTCATTAATGAAGTCTGGATACAGACTAGGTTCACCTCCAGTAAATGAAATGGTTCTGCAATCAGGAGTTAATAATTTATTTATTTCATCAGTTACTTGCTGAGGTGTCATTAACCTACCTGATTTTTCAGATTTACTATCATTGGTGTCGCAATAATTGCAGTTTAAATTGCATCCTGCAAATCTGACAAAAATCTGTCTTTGACCTATTAATAATCCTTCACCCTGAAAGGATGAAAATATCTCAATAATTGGAGCTTTCATTATAAATCTTTCCTATACATTGCTCCCTGACCGATTCCTTCATTAACACAAACTGAAACATATTCCAGATTGTCATAAGTTTCAGCTAATTTTTTAGCCAATGTTTCTGCAAAAAATTTAGACAATTCTTCAGCAGAAGTATATGGCAATGGTAAAAATACACAGTCCACAGTAGGGATTGAGTAACCTTTACCGTCAATCTTAAAGTAAACGGATTTTTCTTTTTTCAAATCAAAAATTGAATCCTTATTTTTATCAAATTCTTTAAATTCTATCAAATCATTGTAAACCGGAATCAATAATCTGTGATCAAGTTCATCGCAGATTGCTTTAGTATAAGCTTTAACATCTTTAAAGTCAACTACAAACTCAAATTTTCCTGCCCTTTCACCTTCAATTTCAATATCAACAAAATATGAATGACCATGAATAAATCCACAGGATTCATGGCCCGGAATTATATGAGCAGAAGAAAATCTTAAATTAGATTGAATACCATTTATTAAAATTTTCATCCTAACACCTTAGTTTTACTTATATCATTTTCAATTGTTTTTAATTCATTAATAAAATTTTTTACAGTTTTATTAATTAAATCCAATAAATTATTTTGATTGAATACTTGTTCACCATTAAGTTTGATATCATAAAGACCAATTGTTTCAACATCACTTGGAGTTCCTTTATCCTCCAAGTTAAGGGCAAAGTGTATTTTTGCAGAGCTTAAGGAAATGCTTGCTATTGAGATAGAGAGTTTTCCACCATCGACAAATATATCATCACCTTCCCTTTTTGTTTGAATTCCATATTCAGTTAAGATTTCTCTAAAAATCATCACCAATAATCTCTGTCTTAAATAAGCAACCCTCATATTCGGAGGTTGTTGGTCAAAGAACTCACAAATAAAATTGACCATATAATTAGATTTGATTTCAAGACCCACATCAGCAAAATCCTTTAAATTATCCGGAGTAATATTGACAGGACCAATCCAAGTTACAATTGATGATCCATATATTCCGAATTCTTGAAAAGCCCATGAAGGATTAATTTGGCTACCATCATATTCAAAAATTTCATCAACATGCTTGTGAGTAATATCCATGATAAAAACCTACAATTATTAAATTACCTATTAATATTTAGTTAAAGGTATTAAAAAAAGTATCGCATTATATACAACATCACATTAATATATAAATAATCATATTTAGTAGATTTCAAAAAATAAATATGTGTAAATATGAATGAAAAATAAAATAATTGATTTTTGAATTAATTAAAATTAGTTTTTAAAAAAACAATGACAATATTATTAATCGTAAAATCAATTTAAAAAAGATAAAAATTGATAGAAAAATACTAATTAGTTCCCTATCTTAAAACTTTGATTTTTTTAGTTATACTGTCTTTACTGTAAACAACCACATACTTATAAGATTTCCCAATTTTAAGTTTTTTAATTACATTCTTTGAAATTTTGAATGTTGCAATAGCTTTTTTGTTGGTTTTAGCAACAAATTTCTTACCATTTAATTTCAAAACTAATTTTTTACCTTTTAAAAGCTTTTTAGCCACCTTTTTCAATTGAACTTTGATTATCAAACTCTTAGCTGATTTTTTAACTTTTTTATTTTTAGCAATTAAAACAGAGCTAATTTTAACTTTTTTAGAGATTGAAACATCTTTATAGGTTGCAGTAATCTTATAAGTCTTTTTAGGTTTGACAACAGGTAATTTAAGAGTTGCATATCCTTTAGAATTAGTTAAACGTTTATATGTTTTACCATTGAATTTGAATTTCACATACTGTTTAACAACGGCTTTACCACCAACAAGCAGACGTACTTTATATGGAAATTTGTTTGTAAATCTTATACCAATATTTTTAGCAGTTAACCTCGGTTTTGGAATGTTCAATATAATATTTTTAGCAATTGAATTATATTTTCCATCACCAGAATATGTGACTATTACATTGTATTTACCATACCCAAGCCCAGGCAGATTAATTTTTGAAATTCCATTTTTAACAGGAACATGATAAGAATAGTTATTAACCTCCACCACTACAAATCCAGTTGCATCATTAGGTAAGGTTACAGTTATTCTAGGAATCTTGCTCCTATAGCAAGATTAACATCGACAAAAGTTTCATTTTCATTAATATCAACCTTCGGAATGTTAAAAGTAGACATATTAGTTAAAGGTGCATACTTATCATCACCCCAATATGACACCACAACAACATAATTACCAGCTGCCAGACCGGAAACAGTTATGTTAGCATGACCCCTGACAACATCCAAGTCATACTCAACACCATCAACATAAACAGTCACATTACCAGAGGCATCACTATCAACACTAACCACAATAACAACAGAATTATCACGAACACTAGAAACAATACTCAAAGTAGTATTTTTCTTAGCATGACCCGCAACAGTGAATGTTTCAACAGTAGAATTAGGATTGAATTTATCGTCACCAAGATATGTAATATAAGCAGCATAATCACCAGCAGACAAAACAACATCATATACAACCTTACCATCAACAACCTCCACGAAAACATCATTACCGTTTAAAGTAAATTTAACAAATCCACTAGCAGAAGAATCAACATTGACAGTAATTGTTACATTATTTCCATCTACAGCAACATCAGAAGTTATATCAGTGTTCTGTTTAGTGTAATCAACAACGGTAAATGCTTTAGAGGTCTTATTCGCATTGAACTTATTATCTCCAAGATAGGTTACAGTAACATTGTAATCCCCACCAGGCAAAACAACATCATATACTGCTTCACCATTATTAACAGCAATATAAACCGCCTTACCATCAATAACAAACTCAACAAGACCACTAGCAAGATTATCAACACTAGTAGTTATAGTAACATCATTATCAACCGTTTCAATCCACTAAAACAGTAGTATTTTTTAATTCAACAACCTGTTCAGTAACAAAAAAAAAATTCCATCCATTACAGATTCATAATACCTAAACTTAATTGAAGAGATAACATCCATATAACGAACTAAACAAACTCGTCAACATTAGTAAAATTTTAATTAATTAAAATTAAAAATTAAAACTAGGAGTAAAAATTATGAAGCAAGTAAGAACAAGAGACTTTATCTACACAAGCGATGATTTGTATTTCGCATCAACAAATTACATTCACCCTGAAAACAGAGTCATTTCCTTTTTAAGATATGTACCTGACCCTGAAGGAGACCGTGAAAAAGACGGCAAACGTTATAGAAAAGTAGGATCAGAAGAAGCATACTCATATTTACGTGAAAACTATCCTGATTATTTGTATTTTTCAGAAGTTACCAATGTTGAAATG
>ONQL01000026.1 GCA_900319985.1 uncultured Methanobrevibacter sp.
TCTTTTTTAGATTCGTTTAAAAATTGATTTAACTCATTTTTAGTTGGAATTTTATTAGAATCACCATATTTGGCTTTATATTTATTTAAAAGTTCATTACGAGTTTTACGAGTACAACCATAGTTTTGTTTAAACAGAATTTCTTGTTCAAGAGTTAAATGAAGCTTAACAACCACACCCCGAATATACTCACCCATAAATCTCATCCCCAGACCATCATTATATACCATTTTCATTCATATCTAAAAAAAAAATGAAAAAACAACTACTCTTTTTAAAAACAACAATTAAAATCACATTTAATTGAATAATATCTCATTTATAATTACCCATATATAAAAAATAAGAGATAGCATTTGAAAAGTAATCGAATAACGAACTCAGAGCAATTTTTCAAAACCAAAACAATTTTTCATACCCAAAGCAATAATATAATCACAACAAAAAAGTATACTGAAAAAACAATTTTTCATACCCAAAGCAATAATATAATCACAACAAAAAAGTATACTGAATAAAAAATTCATGACATAAAATAGCCTCAAAAAAAACGCAAATAAAATAAAAAACAATAAAAAATAAACGCAAAAAAATAAAAAAAGTAAGGATTAACACAAAAGCAGTTATCCACACCAATACAAAGCCCAATCACTCCATGAACTAAAAATCAGTTCTATTCAACATCAAAACCCTTTTCCATCATACTGTTTTTAAGAATTTCCATTGCTTTTATCGTGTCAGGTCCGGAAACCCTCTTGATCATGCGGTTGTTTTCATTAAACCTTCCGATGAAATAATCCTGCTGTTCCTTACTTACCAGATCCAGCCGAGTATAGTTTGTAAGGCATTCCAGAAGGGCGAATACTCCTCGGTTTAAAGCTTTTGCACACGGATGATTTTTAACAATTTCTACAACATCACTGCTTATGATATAAGCTTCTCCATTTGATGTTACATGGTCTTTAATCGGATCCATCTTTCTAATGTCTGTAACATCACAAATGACATATGCTTCTGCATTTTTCAATATTGCAATGTCATCATCATCTGTAAATTCTTCAATATCCAAGTTTCCGATGGTTGAATTTACAAAATTTATAGGATCAAAAGTAATATTTACAACATATCTGCGTGTTTCCATAATGTTTTTCAGGGTTTGGGTGCCGACAAATAATCTGCATCCAAGTTTGTCTTTGCCTTTGCATACGATACCTATTGGGGCTGCATTTTTTACACCGTCCTTGCTCATGGTAGTGTAAATCCCCTCATATTTCTGTCCTTCCTCAATTCCGATATCCGTCAAATCAATATCCATTTTATCATCCTTATCAATTACATCTTCAATATAATGTCTATTCATCAATCTAATTAAAAATTATTGTCAAAACATTATATCCTTACATTAGTTTTCCCCCATTATCTGTATTCAGATTACATTCAGGTACTGTGACCTAATATTAATATGCTAACTATTTTTCGTTGAAAAATGAATTTGAACTGATATTATTATTCTGCTACTTATAAGAGTTAATGAATTTAACCAAATCAGTATTCTGTTTCGCTTCAAATAAAGATATTAATGCAACTATTAACTCTGTTATTGGAAAAGTTGTAGTGTAAGATACTAAAAATTATTACAAAAAATCGATGCAAAGCAATTATTATGCCAATATCGATATGAAATTACTTTAAAAGTTGTCTGATATTGAGATATTGTTCTAACTTAAGAATATTACTTTTATTTCAAACATATATTAATTGATTAATTTAATATATATTTGAAAAATTAGTATTTAATTAATAATTAACTTAAAATACATTTATTCAAATATTTGAATAAAAAAATAGAAACTGTAGGTAGAGTTCTACCTACTAACAGTAATTTTAGCAGTTACAGTCTTAGCATTGTAATACTTACTTCCTGCATATTTGATGGTTGCTGTGAACTTGCCTTTCTTAATCAATTTGGTAATCTTGAAAGTAGCCTGACCTTTAGCATTGGTTGTAGCAGAATAAGTCTTACCATTGACTTTCAAGGTAAGTTTGGTGTTTTTCATAACTTTGTTTTGATTATTTTTCAAAGTTACTGTGTATTTTTTGGTTTTTATAGATTGTTTGAATATTTTTGCTTTAGCAGTAACCTTAGGAGTTGCTTTTTTGACAGTGATCTTAACGGATTTGGTTGCCTGATTATATTTTTCATTTCCATTGAAGGTTATTTTAGCAGTATATGCTTTAGGAGCCAATCCTTTTGTTGGTACTTTGATTTGACCTTTATCATCAGTTTTGTATTTCTTGACACCATTTAAATTAACAATAACCTCAACACCACTCAAAGGATTACCTTTAGCGTCTTTTAATGTAACCACTAAATTTTTGTTGGCATTGTAGGTTGTAGTGACTGTGCTTGCTGACAATTGTGTTTTAATCTTATTGACAGTTATTTTAGCCTCTTTAGTTACTGAATCATGTTCTTCATCAGTTACTGTTTTAACTGACAATATGTATGAGCCAGGTTCCAAGCCGGATACTGTTATTGTATTATTATTTACATTAACAGCAGCATCAGGTTGACCTACTACAGTAGCTTCAATACCTATGGCATCGGTGAATGAAATTTCAGTAGTTCCAGTAGTATTATAATCAAATTCCATATCTTCGACTGTTAATGTAGAATCAATCCTATATGCCATATAAATTGTATTTTTTCCTGCGTTATTGATTAAATTTATTAATGCGGTAACATTTTCCATTTTTCTATCAAAGAAAATCGCAGATCCTTCAGCAGCAGAATTTTCAATATAATCTCCAGATATTATGACATTTTTTGCAAATTTATTAAAGTAGATTGCACCACCATAATTAGTTGCTTGGTTATGGAAGTAGTCCCCATCGATAATGGAATCAGTTAGAGTATTCATAAAGTAGTTTGCACCACCATATAACCTGCCTGTATTGTTATCATATTTTCCTACAATGGAAACATTGGATGCAACACCCTGGAAGTAATTTGCACCTCCACGGTATCCGACATTATCTATGTAGTCTCCTAAAATAATAAGATTATCTACTGTTTTATTAAAGCAGTTAGCACCTCCACTACCTGTTTTATCACTACCATTACAATTGGAATTGGCAATATTACGGGAGTAGTCTCCAACTATGATAACATCAGTTATTGCTTTAAAGAAGTAATTTGCAGCACCAGAACCGTTTACTGCAACATTATCGCTGAAGTTTCCAGAAATTGAAACATTGGTAGCTTTGTCGTTAAAGTAGTTTGCACCACCTGATATCCTTGCAACATTATTTCTGAAATCCGCTTCTATGAACATGTTGCTAATTTTTTTCCTAAAGTAGTTTGCACCACCCCAATCAGCAGTATTGTTTATGAAAATGCTTTCACTTATAGTCAGATTATCGCCTTCAGTGAAAATTGCACCACCATAACTTGCATTACCATTGATAAATTTAATGTCATTTAAAATAACGTTGTTTGCAGTGATATTAAATATTCTGGATTTATGTTGTGCATCAATTGTATATCCATTCCCATTAATAGTAATAGATTTGGAAATTAGAATTCCATCTGCAAGAGCTCCATCGTTTGTATAATCATTTTCCAATGCTATTGTAGCACCTTCAGATGCATTGCTGATTTTGTCCTGCAATGCAGTGAAAGTTCCATTATCTTTTTCGCTTAAAATGTCTTCACTAGAAGATGAAATTAAATTATTTTCAATTTTTTGATTATCATTATCGACTTCTACAGCTGCCTGACTGACAACATCAGAATCTTGACTTTCACTGGCTATTACCTCATCGTTTACATCTCCAGCAACTACACTGGAAACTGAAAATAGTACACAAATAATTAGGCAAAAGACCAGTAAAGTCTTTTTAAAATTCATTTTAAAAAATCCTCCATTAATTGATATATGTTTTATTGTGTGCAAAATATTGTTTAAAACATCAGTTTATTTTATGAAAACTTTGAAAATGTAGTTAAGAATTGATTACTGAAAATATAAATATGTGCCGAATTAAATAAAAAACAAAAAAATTGAAAAATAGTAAAATTAAGTTTTTTAATAATGTTGTCCGGTTAGTGCCGATTTCTCGAATGTCTAATTTTTAAAAAATAGCCATTTGCTTCATTTCAATTTTTTCATCAAACCGCTCATTCTTGCATAGTGGAACATGTAAAGCTGGACATAACCTGCATTTTTGCCGAACTCTTCCATTCCAAATTCACGAACCTTGGCAACGCTTATATCCTTTCCTTCAAAATACAAATGGGAAACGATGCGTTTTATCCATACATCCGATGGAAAAGCTTCCCTGAAGTTGAATCCGTAAAGCAATATGCAGTCAGCCACTTTCGGACCGACTCCCGGAACTTCAAGTATTGTTTCAAAGGCTTCATCATAGCACATCTTGAAAATTTCGTGGAGGTCAATTTCATCTGTAAACATCTCGGATGCCCTTCTCATGTATGGCGCTCTATATCCTACACCGCAACTTTTGAGATTATTAGTGCACATTGAAATATCTTGAATATCTGATGAATTAAATTCACCCTCATCGTCCAGGTATACTTTTAATAAATCGTTGCTTTTAGGAAAAGTATAGTAATTGCCGAACCGATCTCCCCAGTTCTCTTTTATCTGGCAAATCGATTTGGTCCATCTTTTGATTGAATTGTTTGCAGAGCATATTGATGAGATTATGCATTCAAAGGGATCATCCGCCAGAAAGAGTCTCAAACCACTGCAAAACTCAGGAATTTCCGCCAATTCAGCATGATTGCCCAGATACCTATAGAATTTATCCAAATCAAAATCCAAATCAAAAATGTAACTCAATTTGTCAATAGCCTGCTTATCTGATGCGTCACCTGAGTATGTGAAATCTAAAAAGTCACCAGATTGTTTGACATTGAAAATAACAGAATTACCCTTAACATCAACAACATTAGAAAAAGTACCGTCAACTTCATACCATGGAGGCTGTGAAGTCTGACCGGACAGTTGAGTTAACTCCAAATCAATAGGGGTTTCAACAATCATAAGCGAACAGCCACATTATTTTCTTTCAGATATTCCTTTACAGTGCCTATTGAATATTGATTAAAATGAAATATGCTTGCTGCAAGAGCTGCTGAAACATCGGTTTTTTCAAAAACTTCCAGAATATGTTTCGGTTCACCAACACCGCCGCTGGCTATAACCGGAATGTCAACAGAATCATTGATTGTTTTATTGAGCTCAATATCATATCCGTTTTGGGTTCCGTCCCCATCCATACTTGTCAACAGTATTTCGCCGGCTCCGCGCTCTTCACATTCAACAGCCCATTGAATCGCATCAATGCCCGTGAATTCACGTCCGCCATAAATGCTTGTATCAAACCAGCAATATCCATTATCTGTCTCAATAACAGTCTTGTCCGGCACATCATCAGGATGGTCCACATATCTTCTTTTGGCATCGATTCCAATGACAACAGCCTGAGAGCCAACGACTTTTGAAGCCTCGGTTAAAAGCTCCGGATTTTTAATGGCTGCAGTATTGGTTGAACACTTGTCTGCTCCGGCCTTAAGCATTTTAATGTAATCGTCAACTTTCCTTATTCCCCCACCTACACAAATAGGCATGAAAACATTTTCTGTCAGCCTGTCAATAACGTCGGCCATTGTAGCCCTTCTTTCATGGGAAGCAGTAATGTCCAGAACCACAACTTCGTCAGCTCCTTCCTCATAATAGCGTGTTGCAAGGTCTACAGGATTTCCAGCATATTTGATTTCCTTAAATTCAACACCCTTTACAACTCTACCTTCAGGAACCTGCAAATCACAATCTAGGCAGGGAATAATTCTTTTAGTTAACATAATATCTAAATAAATAAAAAAAAGTAGAAATTTTTGTTTAAGGATATCCTTAAGCGGAAAATCTTAAAACAAAACAAAGTATTGCTATAACAACAGTAGCAACTAAAACATGCTCAGGAGAAAGTTTTGGACCTACACTTTCTTCATCAAAATATCTTACTAAACCTGCACCTGTTTGAGGCATAGAAATCTTATTATCTTTTTTTGACATAGTAATCTCCTTATAAATTAATTAATAAAAATAATTGTATTATATCTATTTTTTTCATAGTATATAAAGTTTAAATTTTTTCCTTTTTGATAACTTTAATGTCACTGATTCGAGTATCCGGATACTGTCCGTCCTCATCCTTTTCAACAGCTTTTACCATATCCCATACTGTAAGCAATGCAACGCTGACACCGGTGATTGCTTCCATTTCCACACCGGTTTTGCCCAAAGTATTTACGGAACATATTGCAATGATTTCGTCTTCCTTTACTTCAAAATCAAGTTCAATTCCTGTCAAGGCCAATGGATGGCAAAGGGGAATAATTGAAGATGTATTCTTAACGGCCTGAATACCTGCAATCTGTGCAGTTGTCAAAACATTTCCCTTTTTGATTTCTTCATTCTGAATTAAGTCAACGGTATGCTTATCCAAAAAAATACTGCCGCTTGCAATAGCTCTTCTTTTCTGGTCGGGTTTGCCCCCAACTTCAACCATGTGGACTCCACTGTCAGTCAAATGTGTAAATTCATCTGCCATAATATCTACTTCTCGCTTACTTCAATTACATCCAATTGTTCACAAATAGCATTAACGCCTAAAATTTCACTAATGTTAGGTTTACTTCTTCCATCATCACCGGAAATCAATTCCTTAATGTACAATCCGCCTTCTGTTTTGATACGCATATTAAAAGAGGTATCATCTATTAAATCATAGGACAAGTCCAAAACATGTTTGATGCGCACCTTATCTGCACGGCGTCTCAATACCCTTAACGGAGTTTGCTGATGAATTTCATTCAAACCTGTTATCTGCTCCAATTTATCCATGTCAATCACATCATCGCATTTGACAAGGGCATTGTAGACTTTGTAGGTATCAGGTGAGGACTGCTTGATTTCAGCCTTTCTTCTCCTTTCACAAACATGCAGATTATGATACGAGGTTTTTCCTTCATTGATTTCATTGATTTTTTCTTCGACCGAATGCAAGTCGATTTTTCTGATTTTAGGCTCTTTGATTTCCAAAACGAATGGTCTTCCAGAACCCAGCATCAGCACATCAATATCCTCACGGCCAGCACCGTGGAATTTGGCTTCCCGCCCCCTAGTCAGTTTCAAGAAATGCTCGGAAATCAACTCTTCAACTGACTCAGGATACTGTTTTCCTGTGTGATTGCATTCATCACAACCCCTTCCCTTGCATTTTGTACAAGGCCATTTGGTTTGAGGTATTCCACGTTTCAGCTTATTGTATCTGCCTTCAATATATAATGGATTAATCTGAATTCTGACTTTAGGCTCACCGACCAAATCAATGTTGAAAACTATGTCCTGGCTTTCGAATTCAGCTTCCTTGTCATAAATTTCCCAAATTCCAAGACCTATTAATCTGTTAACTTCCTTTTTGATAGTTTCAACATTCAAATTGAACTTTTCAGAAAGTTCTTCATCTCTCTTTTGAATATCCTTACTGATTTTGGAGCCTACCAAAAATGTTTCAAACTCGATTCCCAACATATTGATTTTATCATCAATTTTTTTATAAAGCCCATCATCTAGCTTGTCAAACAGGTTGTCGCAGACTACACAGTCAACATTATCCAAATCAATGTCCAGTTCTTCTGCTACCTTGTCAGCCCTTTCGACGTTGTTTGAGCCTTCAATAATTTTGGACATTTTACGGCCGAGACAATTCTTGCAGATTTTGCCCTCAGTTTCACTTATAATTTGTTTGGCTAGTTCATACATGTTATCTGTTCATAAATTGTCCCATCATACGGTTCATGGCTCCCCCGCCTAAGCGGCCACCACGTTTTCCGATACCCTTCATTGTCTTTTTGGTATTGTTGTAATATTTTAAAAGTTCCTTGACCTCAGATTCGTCAACTCCGGACCCTCTTGCAATCCTTTGAATACGTGACTGCTTAATGATTTTTGGATTAAGCATCTCCTCTTCGGTCATGGAGGACATCATAATCTTATAGGAGTCAATCTTGTCTTCGGTCATCTTTGAAGCTTCTTTGGAAATCTTATTTCCCATTCCCGGAATCATGTTCAATACCTGCTGCATCGGACCCATCTTGTTCATCATTTCAAACTGGTTTTTCATATCCATCAGTGTGAACTTACCGGTGAGCATGTTGTTCATGGTCTTTTCTGCAACATCCTCATCAATGTTTTCTTCAGCCTTTTCTATAAGGGATTGAATATCTCCCATACCAAGTAATCTTGAAATGAACCTTTGAGGGTCGAACAGTTCAAAGTCATCTATTCTTTCACCGGTACCGATGAATTTAATTGGAGCGCCTGTTTCAGCTACAGCAGACATCGCACCCCCACCTTTAGCTGAACCGTCCAATTTTGTAATTATGATTGATCCGATATCTGTTGCCTGTGAAAACGCTCTTGCCTGTTCACCGGCCTGCTGACCTATGGTTCCGTCAATAACAAGAATAGCTTCAGTAGGATTAATGATATTATCCAGCTGGTCCATTTCAGCAATCAAATCCTCTTCCTGCTTGTGTCTACCTGCAGTATCGAAAATAATGACTTTCCTATTTTTAAATTCCTGCAGACCTTTTTTGGCTAAATCCAGCGCATCCTTATTGTTCGGATCCCCATATAAAGGAACATCCATCTCTTCTGTGAGCTGTTTTAATTGCTCATATGCAGCAGGCCTCCATGTGTCTGTACAAACAACTGCAGGGTTGAAACCTTTTTTCTGCAGATATCTGCATAACTTACCTATTGTAGTGGTTTTACCTGAACCCTGAAGCCCCAAGAACAGGATTTTATAAGGCTTTTCATTAATATCCAAACCTGCTGCCTCACTTCCCAACAGATTTACCATTTCTTCATAAATAATAGTTATAACATGCTCTCTTGGAGTAATACCCTTTGGAGGTTCCTCTTCAAGAGCTCTACTTTCAATTTTTTTGGATAAATCTAAAACTAATTTAATGTTAACGTCAGATTGAATTAAAGCACGTTGAATATCCTTTACAACTTCTTTAATGGTTTTTTTATCTATAACTGACATTCCTACTAACTTTTTCATTGTATTAGTAAGATTTTCTCCTAAACTTCCGAGCATTGCCATTATAATCACTTTAATAAAAATTCATTTTTAGCAAAATTATATAATTGTATTAAGTTATATTTATATTTAATAAGTTTTTATAATTTTTGTGTGATAGCATGTTAGAAGAAGTAATAAAATCATTAGAAGCATCCCCAATCGTAAAGAAAGGTGACTACAACTACTTTGTAAATCCCATAAGTGATGGAGTACCTGCAATGGACCCAATAATGCTTAGGGAATTGGCATTAGCTGTTCATAAGTATGCTAATTTAGATATTGATAAAATCGTTGCTGTCGAAGCCATGGGGATTCACTTAGCTACCGCATTATCCCTTGCAACTGATATTCCTTTTGTAGTAATTCGTAAAAGACAATACGGACTTCCGGGAGAAAAGGAAGTATATCAAAAAACCGGTTACGGCTCATCAAACCTTTATGTGAATGACCTGCACGAAGGCGAAAAAATATTGCTCATTGATGATGTGGTAAGTACCGGCGGAACACTGGTGGCTTTAATCAGAACATTGAGAGACATGGGGCTAGATTTAAAGTCAGTGGTTGCCATAATTGACAAAGGTGAAGGCAAGGAAATAGTCAAAAAGGAAACAGGCATGGACGTTTTATCCATTGTAAAATTGGATGTTATTGACGGCAAAGTAGTTATCGAAAGCACTATTGAAGATTAAAATGTCAATGTATAACATGGATTTGGACAAGGTAATCCGCAAAATCAACTCAAAAAACGTGGAAACCGTAGGTCTTCAATTTCCGGAAGGGCTTAAAATGCAGGCAACAAAAATCGCCCGCAAAATTGAAGAAGAAACCGAATCAACAGTAATAATATCAGGAGATCCCTGCTTCGGAGCCTGTGATGTAAGCGACTACAAAATGAAGGGATCCGTTGACCTGATTGTTCATTACGGACATACTCCGCTTCCTTTAAAATATGAAGTCCCCACAATTTTTGTTGAAGCCTTTGCAAATATAGACATCAAAGAAAACCTGAATCAATGTCTGGATGAGCTTAAAGACTATTCCAGAATTGGACTGGTAACTACAACACAGCACCTGCATTTACTGAATGAAATCAAGGATTATCTGGAGGACAACGGCAAGGAAGTGGTTCTTGGATCATCAAAATCAACCAGAAAAGGACAGGTTTTGGGATGCAACTTTTCATCAATCAAAAATCTGGATGCCGAAATATTCCTGTTCATAGGCAGCGGAAACTTTCACCCGTTGGGAATCAACCTGTTTTCAAACACTCCCGTGTTGGCATTGGATCCGTATAATAATGAGCTTAGAAAGATGGACGAGTATGCCGACAGAATTTTAAGAATACGCTTTGCAAGAATAACAAAGGCAAGAACCGCTGAAAAATGGGGAATAATTGTATCATCAAAAGAAGGCCAATACAGAATGAATCTTGCAAAGGAAATAAAAAAGATTTTGGAGGAACAGGGAATGGAGGCTTACATAATACTGATGGATAATGTAAGCCCTGATGCACTGCTTCCATATATGGAATTGGATGCTTTTGTTGTAAGTGCGTGTCCCAGAATAGCTATCGATGATTCACAAATGTATAAAAAGCCTTTATTGACACCACAGGAACTGGAAATTGTATTAAACAAAAGAGAATGGGAAAATTATCAATTAGATGAAATTTTATTCCATGAAAGATACAAATAGTTAAATAGTAATATAAACAAAATTACAATATTAAATAAAAATTTTTATTAAATCTTTATTTTGGTGATTTTAATATGAGTATCGAAGAGGAACAAATTGTAATGCCTGGAGATAAATTAGGAATAATTGAGCAATATCTTCCAGGAGAAGGCACTTATGATGATAATGGTGAAATTAAATCATCAGTACTTGGTAATGTTAAAATTAATCAAAAAATGAAGGTCATATCTGTTGAGTCTGATGCAAAACCGGCTTTACTTAAAGTTGGAGATATTGTCTACGGACAAATAACTGATATCAAACCTCAAAGAGCTAATGTAAATATCGAATGTATTAAAGACAATGCAAGACCGTTAGCATTACCATATATGGGTGCAATTCACATATCACAAGCAAAAAAAGATTATTTAGAAAAATTATCTGATGCCTTTAGAATAGGGGACATCGTTCAAGCAAAAGTAGTGAAAATTACTGGAGATAATGTTGATTTAGGTACTGTAGATGCTGATTGTGGAGTTTTAAAAGCAATGTGTACTCGCTGCAGAGACTATATGCACACAACTAAAAAAGACAATGAACTCCAATGCAATTCCTGCAACAAAAAAGAAAAAAGAAAAATATCTAAAAACTATGTTAATTAATTAAGGTTGATACAATGGATGAAAATTTTAAAATTATTGAAGAAAAAACATTAGAATTGACATTTAGTGTGGAAGATGAAAGTCATGGTGTTTTTAATGCACTCAGACACATTTTAATGCAAGACCCTGATGTTGAATATGCTGTTTATAGCATTGATCACCCTCTTACTGGAAAACCAGAAATGACAATCAAAACAAAAAGAGGTAAAAGACCAAGAAAAGCTTTGAAAAAAGCAGCTGAAGAACTTCAAAAAGAAAGTTCAGACTTTAAAAAACTTGTTGATGAAGCTTTATAGCTTCAATATTATTTTTATGTGATTTAATGGCAGAATATAAGATTCCTTCACTTACTGCAGACATATTTATTTTTGATGAAGATTTCAATTTCATTCTGATTAAAAGAAAAAATGAGCCATACAAGGACTGTTGGGCATTGCCTGGAGGTTTTGTTGAATATGGTGAAACTGTTGAAAACGCAGCCATAAGAGAAGCAAAGGAAGAAACAAATATTGATGTGACCTTAAAAGGACTGGTCAATGTTTATTCAGACCCAGATAGAGATTCAAGAGGCCATACAGTAACTGTAGCATACATTGCTGAAGGAGATTTTAATAATATGAAAGCTGACAGTGATGCAGAAGACATTGGAATATTCTCAACTGAAAAACTAGAAAAAATCAATCTTGCTTTTGACCACGATAAAATAATAAAAGATTGTTTAAATAAGGCTAAAACTGATTTTTAAGGTATAAATTTAAATATATTGAAAAAAATATTTACACAATAAGAAAGATTAATAGATTTATTAAGGAGGAGTTAAATGGAATTTTGTCCAAAGTGTGGCGCAATGTTACTTCCAAAAGATGGAGTGTTGAAATGTAACTCTTGCGGACACGAAAAAAATCTTTCAGACAATGACCAATATGAAGTTTCTGAAGAGATTAAAGAAAGCGATAACATCAAAATGCTTGGTGAAGATGTTGATGTTCGCCCCACCACAACTGAAACTTGTCCAGAATGTGGAAATGATAAAGCTTTTTATGAATTAAAACAAACTCGTAGTGCTGATGAAGCACCTACACGTTTCTTTACTTGTACTGAGTGCAAACATACTTGGAGAGAATACGACTGAGTGATTTTTATGAAAGATTCTAAAGAAAAAGAGCATAGAATTTCAGATCTCAAAAATATGATCGATAATGTCATAGACGAGGATAATTCCAACTATGAGGATATTGAAGAGGATAGTGAATTGATAGACTACCTCAACGAAAGCAAAAATGATTACAAAGATTTGGAAATTGACGACGAATTCATTTATCATCCAGATAATGATAAAAACTATGCTGCTAATTTAGAAGAAAATCCTATTGACGAAGATTTTTTAATAAAAACACCAAATGAAAACGATGATTCCGTAGTCAGTGAAAATAGGGAATTAGATAATGAAGGCTCTGAGGAGATTACTGGGGAAATCAGCGACAGTTTTGATAATGTTATGAACGCTAAAATTGGTACAACCCCTGTTTTAGGAGTAATCAGTACTATTCTCGGATTAATTTTTATTGTAATTTCTGCAATAACATTTAATTCACGTAGTGAGAAAATCGTTGATAATGTTATTTCCGGAGAAAGCACTTTTATTGCAGTTATATTTATAATCATAGGATTATTATTATTGATTTATGGAATATACAAAGTAATCGGATTAAAAAATCCGTTAGAAAATATTTCAAATAGTATTAATTCAATAGACCATGAAGAAAAGGTAAAAACCGAAGATGTTGAAAAAGAGGATGAAAAGGTTATCCCTAAAAGCAACATCCCCCTAGACAAAGAATCATTCAAAATAGGCGAATTTAATTTCGGTGACTTAAAAAAGAGCTTTAAAAGATCAAAATCTAATTCTAAACCTAAAACCGCACCAATTGAAGAAAATCTTGATGATATACCTCCTGCACGTGAAAAACCTGAAGAAAGAAAAGGTTTGACAACAGAGGAAATTGAAGAAATAGAATACGAAAAAGTAAAACTTGAAAACGAATCTATTGATGATATTTTCGCCGAGGTCGAAGGTATTGAGGATATTCCACTAAATTCTGATAATTCAAAAGAAGGAAAAAAAGAAAAATAACTTCTTTTGATTTTTTATTATTTTTAAGGGCCTGTGGTCTAGTCAGGAATGACGCAGGACTTCGGATCCTGAGATCGGGGGTTCAAATCCCTCCAGGTCCGCCTAATTTTTAACCCGAACAACCGCTTCCTTGAAAAAGTCAGGTATCAATGACCTATACATTGGGCTTTTGAACAGCATATTAATATCACTATCTATGATATAAGTATAACAGGAATCGTCTTCAGCTCTCATACCACGACCATAAGCCTGTATAAGAGTCATTACAGTCTTATAAGCATACCATTTTTTATCCCGTTTCATCCTCATGTTCACTTGCTTATCACCTAAATACGGGAAAGGCATTTTGTAAATTATCTGGAATCTGCACTTATCATAAGGCAAATCAACACCTTCACTCATTGAAGGTGAAACTAACACCAACGGATTTTCATCTTTTTCAAAGAAATTCAATATTTGTTCCCTGTTTTGGGAAGTATGAGAAATCAAACGTGAATTATTTAAATTTCGAGTAATATACTGCTGACATTTATAACTGTGAGTGTGAATTAGGCCTTTATCCCCTTCATGTTTTTTCAATATTTCCTGTAAAATCGGAATTGTCTTGGGGGCGGTGTTTTTAATCCTGTTTGCTGACATTTTACCTGCCAGATTCAAAATGATTGGTCTTTTCTCTTTTGTAAACGGACTATCAACCTTAATATGATACACTTCAGCAGGATTTAACCCCAACCATTTAGAAAACATCTTATGAGAAAGTATTGTCGCACTCATAAAGATTACAACATCCCCATATTTCAGCAAATTATCCTTAGCGTAGTGATGTACCCTCAACGGCTTGAAAGTGACTCCGAACTCATCAGTATCGATGACCCAATTCTTAGGTTCATTTTCAAGATTTGTTCTCAGTTTCTTTAATCTTGAAATTGTTGACCTGATTCTGTCTGCTTTATTTTTGGTTACTTCTTTTAAATCAATGTCTTCATAACTGTCACCAATAGCTTCTATCTCCATTTTCCAATCTTCAAGTTCGCCATCCTTCAAAGTCTCTTTGGATATGGCTTTATTGATATCCTTTTCAAGAGTCCTGTTGTATAATGTGACTTCCATTGTGGCCATCAGCTTATTTTCAATGTTATGGGCTTCGTCCAATATCAGCAAAGAACGATTGCCGAAATGCTTCACATAATTCAATTCAACAATTGCATAATCGTAGTTCATCAAGGTAATCGGAGAATTGATTGCATTGGCCTTCTGATTCCAGTAATGGCAATGACTGCCTGACTGATAAAAAATTGATCCTCCGAAGGAATCCTCAAAGGCAAATTCAGCGTCCAAAGTCGGATTCTTGGCAACACCATATTGACAGAAAAAGTTACTGTTGGTAGGTGTTGTTTTACATGTTCCCATATCGCAGGTAGACTCCAGATTATCATTCAGGCAGGCAAAGTTGCCTCTGCCTTTTACCAATGGAAAATCAAACTCATCGGAATATTGGGACTGCAACTGCTTTGTCATTGTCAAGATATAAGCAGACTCATACATTTTAGCCAGAGTAGTTGCAATTGCAGATTTTCCAGTACCCGTACCCGCTTCCAAAATAACATATTTAAATCCTTTCTTTATTGCATCGTTAATATCCTGAATTATCTCCAATTGACCTAATCTAGGCTGTTCAAATGGAAAATTTTCAATAATTTCATCATCTATATGAGGATATAGCTCTTTTAAGTATGCAGAAGTCCCCTCATCTAACTTATGATCATCAACCGAATAAACTTCTGGAATTTCATCATCCAAAACAGACGATTTAGATTTCTTAGCAAAGCTAAATAAGTTAGTTGGACCTTTAGATTTACTTTTACTACTAGTACCGCAAGTACAGTTACTTTTAAGCATGCCACAATTTGGACAAAAAATAGAATTAGACATTAAGATTATATTAGTTAATATACTATAAATAAATTATAGAAAGAGCATTTGAAAAATAAATATCAAATTAAATAATTCTTAAACAGAGTGATTACATGGCTAAAAAAGGAAAATTGATTGGAATTGGTGTTGGACCGGGAGATACTGAATTGCTTACCCTAAAAGCAGCAAAAGTCTTGGAAACTGTCCCCGTTATTTTCTCACCGAAATCCTCAAAAGAAAAAGAAAGCATAGCATTATCCATTGTGAAACCAATAATTGAAAAAAGGAAAGATTATAAAAGATTAATGCTTGTAGAACCAATATTTCCAATGATTGAAGATAAAGATGAACTTGAAAAAGTTTGGACAAGTGCATCAGAGATGATTGCACAATATCTGGACAGCGGAAGAGATGTGGCATTCATAACCCTTGGAGACAGTTCAATATTCAGCACATATTCCTATGTGCAAAAGAAATTAGCAGGAAGATACGAAATAGAAACAATTCCAGGAATTACTTCATTTACCGCATGTGCAGCTGCTCGCAACAAAGCTCTCGTGGAGCAAAATGACATCCTGACAATCGTTCCAAAAATTGACGACAGGGTGGAAGAAGTTCTGGAATACAGTGATTCCGTCGTGCTGATGAAGGCTTCAAGAAACACAACCAGTTTAGAAAAAACAATTGAAGAGAAAAATAGACCTAAAGAGATTTATTCAGTACAAAACTGCACTAGAGAAAATGAAAAAATAATAGAAGGATTTTCTCACGAAAAGCCTTATCTTACAACCACAATAATAAAATTTGAAGATGACTAGTAGTTTTTGATAGGTAGAGGCTCTACCTCAAAAACACATCTCTCATCACCCATGGTGTAGCATTGAGTTTCAATTACGCTAACCGGCAGCTTGAAGTATCTTGAAAATAATGCTTCAAAAATTCCTGTATCTAAAAAGCAGGCAGGCTTTCCGGTTTTTGGAAGCAGTTCACACTCAAAACAGTCAAAGGTTGTTATTTTAATTATTTGACCCAATTCAAATGAAACTCTGCCTAAACCTTTTGTTTCCCAAAAGTTTGTAATATTTTCTATGAAGATATCCAAATCATAATCATATAATTTTTCAAAAAGAGAATTACCAATACTATTGCCAGTTGACTGTAAAATCGGATCTATATTTATTCCTTCCTGAATAAGCATTGACTTTAAGGTATGGAAAAGTAATGTTGAAAATTCTGCATCATTATTTACCAGATTTTCAACCAGATAATCAGCTTGAGTTTCCTCAATTTCCTTCGGTTCGGTTACATTTACAGAACCCAAATATTTGGAATTCAGATAAAATATTTTTTTTCTGTTATCTACAGGGTGGACTTTATATGAAATAATTCCACTTTCTCTTAAACTTTTTAAATGAACTGAAACAGTGGATTTTGATTTGCCTGTGTTATTGACAATTTCTTCAAATTCCATATTGCTGTCTCGAAGCATTTCTAATATCGTGAGCTTTACTGGACTTTTAATTACGTTTACTCCAATATTTTCATCAAGGTTAGAGAAAATTTGGATTGGTTTTTGTTCTTTCATGATAAAATCCTCGAATGTTATACAGATATATTTAAAATCATTAGTTAATAAATATATCTAAAAATTAAAAATTAGAATAATGTATAATATTTTATTTTAAAAATTAAATAATATTCAATAAAATAAAATGAATGATACGAACTGTTCGTTTAAAAACCAATCAAATTGTTCGATGAAAATCTACAGAACAAAATAGTGATAAAAGATACATGTTTTGTATTTATTATAATGAAATTAGTGAAAGTCACACAAAACACCAACGTTCATTGGTTAAAATGAAGACAATATTTTAACATAGACCAAATCCTTGAATCAGCAGAACGATTTTTTAGAATTTAAACAAATCCTTTGCATTTTTCGTAGTTATCTCCACAACCTCATTTTCCTCCATGTCCAACTCTTCGGCTATTTTTCTTATTACATATTTAATATTCAGTGGAGTATTTGTTTCTCCCCTTTTTTCCTGAGGAGTTAAATATGGAGAATCCGTTTCTACAAGCATGTGCCCCATGTCTATTTCTCTTAGCATTTTTCTTGTTTTCTTGTTGTTTGTGTTGGTAACCGGTCCGCCTATCCCCATATAGAATCCCAATTTAATAAATTCCCGTGCCATTTCGGCCGAACCCTGATAACAATGCATGGATCCTGATACATTATAGGTTTTCAATATGTCATAGGTATCCTGCATCGATTTTCTGGAATGCACAATTGCAGGCAGCCCATGCTTCTGCGCAAGAGTTAACATTTTCTCAAATAGCTGCTTTTGCTTATCTTTATTATCCCTTGTATGATAGTAATCAAGACCTATTTCTCCCACTGCAACTATTTTATCGTTTTCGAGTTGTGAATCAAGCAATGAAATGTCCTCTTCAGTTACTTCATCTGCAAAGGTGTGAAAATATCCCAAGGCCCCATAGACATTTTCATATTTGCCGACCAATTCCAATATTTCCCTGTTGCTTAATGGGTCGGTGCCGTTCAATATGACACATATATCATTTTCTGCAGCCTCTTTTATTATCTGCTCCGCATTTTCCATTTCACTACCATAAATATGACAATGGGTATCTATTATCATGAAAAATCCTCATATGAAATCCTTTGCATTAAATTTTTATGCAATTAATCAATAATTATATACTAGATTAAATTAAATTTTTTGGTGAGCTGACATGGAGGATAAGTTTTCAAGAACAGAAATGTTGATTGGAAATGATGGAATGAAAAAATTAAACGATGCCAAAGTTGCCGTTTTCGGCCTTGGCGGTGTAGGTTCTTATGTTTGCGAAGGGCTTGCAAGAAGCGGGGTGGGAAATTTTATCTTGATAGACTATGACAAAACAGATAAAAGCAACATCAACAGGCAATTGATTGCAACAGAAAAAACAATCGGCAGATATAAGGTCGATTTGATGAAGGAAAGAATTCTGGATATCAATCCGAATGCAAATGTTGAAGTGCATAAGGAGTTTTATATGGCGGATTCAAAAACAGACATCATTACAGAGGATTTGTCATATGCCGTTGACTGTGTGGATACCATAATGGCAAAGATTGCAGTCATATGCAAGTGTGATGCCATTGATGTTCCTGTAATCTCTTCGATGGGCACCGGAAACAAATTGGATCCAACAATGTTTGAAGTGGCCGACATTTACGAGACATCGGTATGCCCTCTTGCAAGAATAATGAAAAAAGACCTCAAAAAAAGAAATATAGAAAAACTAAAGGTGGTCTATTCCAAGGAACATCCAATAAACACAAATGACTGTGCCATAAATCAGGACAGAAAATTTAAGGTCAAAGGCAGCGTTTCCTTTGTGCCTTCTGTTGCGGGACTGATAATTGCAGGCGAAGTGATAAAAGACATCGCCGGTGAAAAAGTTTGAGATGATTTATATGGATGAAGAAATAATTTTTAAACCAATCGGATACATCAAATCCCCCTATGAAGATGTCAATAATATGCCCAAGTCCACCAGAGAATCCAGAGATGCGGAAGCGGAAATGATTATCAATGAAGAGTATCTGGAAAGCATGTCCAGCATGAAAGCGGGTGAAGAGTATATGGTCCTATTTCATTTCCACAAATCAGAAGGATTCAAGCAAAGAGTTCCTTTCAGGGGAACAGGTCCCATTAAAGGACTGTTTTCAACCCATGCCCCCAATAGACCAAATCCCATTGGCGTTTCAACCATTAAAATTAAAGAAATCCAAGGAAATGTCATCAGATTTACAGGAGTCGACATGCTGAACGGCACACCTGTGCTTGATCTTAAAGATATTTTATAACTCAAAAAGGGAATTAAAAATATATTAATGCCTTGAATTAAATATTAAAAGTATGAAAAGGATTTTTAAATTTGTCGAAAAGTATTTTTTTATAATAATTTTGCTGGCGGTAGCTATCTCTTTGGTTTATCCCAAATCGTTTGAATGGGTGCTAAGCAATTACAATGGCATAAATATTTTAAATTTACTTTTAAGCGTTGTTCTTTTTACTATGGGAACTACATTAAAAACGGATGACTTCATTAACGTATTTAAAAATCCAAAAGAAATTGCAGTTGGAATTTCAGCACAATATGTTGTAATGCCCCTTATAGCTTTAGCTCTTGCAAGTGCATTTTCACTTGATAGTGCCCTGACAGTCGGACTCGTTCTTGTCGGAACCGTGCCTGGAGGAACCGCTTCTGACGTTATTACATTTCTTGCAAAGGGAGATGTTGCATTGTCTGTTTCCCTGACTGCAGTTTCTACCGTAATTTCACCTATCCTAACTCCAATCATCACATTGCTTCTGATTGGCAACCAGATTAATTTCAATCCCATTGACATGTTCGTTTCAATTATTGAAATTGTGATTATCCCAATTATTTTAGGTTTAATCTTAAATTACAAATTCCCTGAATTTTGTGAAAGATTAAAAGATTATTTGCCTGCAATATCTTCAATTGTAATTTGTTTAATTGTTGCAGGTGTAGTTGGTGCCAACAAAGAGGCCATTTTAACTTCATCCACAATAATAATCGTTGTTATTATCCTTCAATATTTCCTTGCAATGTCACTTGGATTTGGAATAGGCTACCTAGTAGGAATGAAGAAAAAGCAGATTATTACAGTAGCCATCGAACTGGCATTTCAAAATTCCGGCTTGTCAACAAGTCTTGCAAAGACACACTTTCCAAGCTTATCCCAGGCAACAGTCCCAGGAGCACTTTATTCTGTTTGGCAGAATCTTGCAGGATCGATTCTTGCCTATATATTCAGGAGATTTTTATAATCCCTCGATAATAAAAAATTGAACCACCCCATCCTATAGAGGATGGGGATTCCTGAATTATTTTCACTTAATAATGGTTAATTTAAGTATTTTATCAGGCTATCCCCGTTGAACC
>ONQL01000031.1 GCA_900319985.1 uncultured Methanobrevibacter sp.
AAACGTTATAGAAAAGTAGGATCAGAAGAAGCATACTCATATTTACGTGAAAACTATCCTGATTATTTGTATTTTTCAGAAGTTACCAATGTTGAAATGATGGGAGTTCCATTGGAAAAGGTTGAAAAAATAATAAAACCTGAAGAAAGGCTTTTAGGCCTTAAAAAGACTTTTGATGAAGGAGGAGAAGTTAAAAATCCTGAATTGATTGCAAAATTAATGGATGTTGCCGACTTTTTCCATTTTATGGCAGACATTCCATATGATCATTTAGGAATTTCCGGTTCAATCCTACCCGGTCTTCAAAAAAGTGATGTAAGCGATTTGGACTTTGTAGTTTATGGCCTTGACAATCACAGAAGAGCAATTGCCGCTTTTAAAGAGCACCGTGGAAAAGAAGTCTACATCGAAGAAGTCGACAAACACATTACCGTTGAAGGAATCACCAACGATTACTGGGATTTCGTATATGATAAAAGAATGTTTGATGAAAGCCTTACAAAAGAGGAATTCAGATGGTATGAAAACAGAAAAGCAAATAGAGGAACAATCAACGGAACATTATTCGACATTCTAGCCACCAAAGATTACGATGAAATTGAGGGAACTTGGGGAGATACAGTTTACGAGCCTCAAGGAATAGCAAAAATCGAATGTGACATCGTAAGTGCACTTGGAGCATTCGACAATCCTTCACTTTATACAATTGAAAATGTGGAAGTCCTTGACGGCGTTGATTTTCCATTGACTGAAGTTGTTTCATTTACACATACCTACGCAGGAGAAGTTATTGACGGCGAACACGTAATAGCTAAAGGCAAAGTGGAAAAGGTTATTGTCAATGGTGAATTTTCACACTACCGCATAGTCGTTGGAACCACCCGTGAAGCAATTGATGAGTATTTAAAGCTTAAGGAAAGTCCAGCTTAAATAATATTTCTAGGATTGTAATTCTTTAAACCAAAAAAATCAAAGTGGATTTGAAAAAGGGTGATGTTAATGTAAACACCCAATACAGAATAACAATTCAAATAGAAAAACAAAAAATAGTCAATTAATGTCTATATTGTGAGTTTCACCCCACAATACAACCCCTTAGACATTAAAACTACACTATTAACATGTTAGAGGTTCTCTCCATTGGAGATAACACTCTTGTTTAATTATATTATTTAGGAAATATATAAAAATATAATCATTTTAAAGTCGTGTTCTTCTCAAGCAAAAAGGCCTCAGCGAAAATCATTGGAGATGAATTTTCTAAAAGTCCATCATCGAAATAGATTCTAATCAATTACAACATGAGGTGAAAATTACTGATATTATGCTCCAATATTTCCGGAAGACATCAATATCTCAAAAATAGAAATAATATTTGGATAATATGTCGCCAACAAGAGCATAATTATCTCCACATCTCTCACCTCTTTTTCATCAATAGTGTAGATGGAGACATCATTCAATTCAAAAGAAATGGTGATGCATAATGAATAATCATTAGTCAATTTAAACATCGTACTTATCACCTCCATTTTAATAATAGAGGCCTATTTCAACTCATATTATATATCAAATCGTATTTAAAACTTGTTGAAACCATTACGTAAAATTACTTTGAAAAAAACATAATATATAATATTTACTGAGATTATTCTTTAAAAAAGAAAGAATATTATAAAGAGTGTCCGCCAAAAAAATAATAGACAAATTTTTTAAACAAACACTAAAAATCAGGACACATATTATAATATTTTCACTATTTTTACATTACGAATATTATTCATTTAAAAAAATAACAAATATAAACTCTATTCAAATATTTTTAAGAAAAAAACAATATAATTAATTAAAATTAATACAATAATATATAAACTTCAAAGTTCTAAAATAATAATATTCAAATTAATGTGATAAAATGACAGAGACAAAAAAATCAGAATGGAATAGTAATCTTGCATTTATGATGGCAATGATCGGTTCTGCTGTCGGTCTTGGAAATATTTGGCGTTTCCCAAATGTCCTATATTCAAACGGTGGCGGGTCATTCATGATTCCATATATCGTTTCTTTATTCTTACTTGGAATTTCATTTGTTTTAGTGGAATATGCAGTAGGATTTAGATTTAAAAAATCACTTGCGAGAATATTATTCACAATTAGCAAAAAATTAGAACCAATAGCTTGGTTTATACTATTAGTCGTATTTTTAATAACAACATATTATGTTTGTGTTGTCGGATGGGATTTAATCTACATTTTCCTAAGTTTTACAAAAGCTTGGGGATCAAATCCTGACTTATACTTTACAAATAACGTTTTACAGGCAACAGATTCAATATCTGGAATATTTACAATCGTTCCAACAGTTCTTGCATCAGTATTCGTAATCTGGTTTTTAGCTTGGTTCATTCTTAAAAGAGATTTGAACGAGGGAATCGGTAAGGTAAGTAAAATATTGCTCCCATTGCTTTGTTTAATTGTTGTAATTATTGTTGCATTTTCCCTAACATTACCTGGCGCATCCATAGGTTATACACAGATATTTACTCCAGACTGGTCTGCATTAACCAATTTAGACGTGTGGCTTGCCGCATTCGGACAGATTGTATTTTCACTAAGTTTAGGTATGGCAATCGCTATGACATATGCAAGTTACCTTCCGGAAGGTTCAAAATTAGTGGACAATGCAGTTATTGTGGCATTTTCAAATTCCGGATTTGAAGTATTTAATTCAATTGGAATCTTCTCCATTTTAGGATTTATGACATTAACAAGCGGAATTCCATTTAATGAACTTGTAACATCAGGAACAGGACTCGCATTTGTTGTTTTCCCACAAGTATTCAATACAATGGGACCTGCAGCAAATGTAATCGGACCATTATTCTTCCTGTGCATACTGTTTGCAGGAATTACATCCGTTATTGCACTTCTTGAAGGAGTTTGTTATTCAATTTCTGAAAAATTCCTTATTGAACGTAAAAAAACAGCAACAGTCGTTTGTATTGTTGGATTTTTTATTTCAACCATATTTGCAACTGGTGTAGGAAGTACAATTTTAGGAATATTTGACGGATTTTTAAACAACTTCGCATTATTACTTGCAGTGCTTATAGAATGCATAATCTTCGGTTGGATTTACAAATTCGATAACCTCATCGAAACATTAAACGAAAATTCAAAAATTAAAGTAGGTAAGACCTGGAAAACAGTAATTAAATATATATTACCTATTTGTATTGCAGGCCTTTGGATTCAAGGAATTTATTCCACAATAACAACTGCAGATAGCCTCAGTACAATAATAATGATAATATTAACTATAGTATTAATTGTCGTTCCAATCATATTTGCAAAATTACCTGCAATTAACAAAGATTATTATAACGTGTAAAATTGACACTCAATAGCTAAATAATTAGCTATTTTCTTTTTTTATTTATTTTTAAGAAATTTACATTCTTTATAACTTCTAAATATTTATATTATTAAATTTAAACTAATATTACTCAAAATTAGAGGTTATAATATGATAAATATATCTTCAATAAAAACACATATGTTCTGCCCGATGAACCTGTACATACAAACATACCTAGACAATGAAGAAAATAACAATTACCAGCTGGCAGTTGAAATTAAAAAGCTTAAAATAGATATTTTAGACCTGATTCAAAAAAATATGCGCAAAATTAAAAAAGAAATGAGCATTGCTGAAATTGAAAACGAATTATCAGAAAATATCGATTCATTTATAGAAAGCAACACAAATGCAATAATTTCAATGGACCTGGCACTAGATGAAAGTCAGGTAAATGAAATAATGGAAAATACTTATTTTAACATAAAAATAACTGCCTTGAAAATAAAACAAGCAATGAACATGCATAAAAAAGATGCATTTGCACTAACAGACATGTTTTTTCCAAACTGCATGTATTCATATCTGCTGAAAGACCCACAGCTAGAATTGATTGGAATCTGTGACAAAATAGAAATTATTGACGGAAAATATTATCCAGTCAGCATTAAAAGTTCAAATCCCCCATTAAAAGGCGTTTGGAATCAGGACGCAATAGAACTGGTGGCCGATGCAATACTTCTTGAAGAGGAATTTGATACAGAGGTTTTCGTCGGCTTTGTATATTATGAAAAAATAGATGAAAAAAGACCTGTTGTAATGGATGTTAATTTAAGAAAGGGATTATTCGAAGTAATAAGAGAAGTTAAAGAAATTACGGAAAACAACAAGATTCCGAACGTAAAAATAAATCCAAAAAAATGCAGCAAATGCGAATATGAGAATATATGTCTGAAAAAATAGTTAAAAAGGGAGTTAAAAATAACTCCCCCATATGTCCATAAGCATGATTAATACCTAATTTTATCGCCGAGTCTTTTAATATCAAATACGGCAGTATCTGCAACAGCCATTACCGCCAGAACTCCTGCCTGAATAGGATCAGTAATAATCAAATCAGCATATTCAGTTACGCTGCCAGGCATATTAAGGGAAATTACAATGATATTGCTTTTTTCCTTAACATTTTTAACAGATTCGGTGATTTCGCCACCCATAAGTGAACCAGCCAAAACCAGTGCAGTGACACGAGGAAGTCTTGAAATAGCTTCAATAGCTTCAGCCAAATTTTTTTCACCCACTAAAGGAATTGTATCAATACTTATACGTTCACCACGTATATTGTGCCTATCTGCTTCAGTAATAGCACCTTTAGCGACTTGAGATACCTGTGCTCCACCACCAACTATAATAATACGTTTTCCATAGATATCCAATTGAGAACCATGCAATTCGACAGATTTAACCTCAGAAATTTTATTTAAATCCACCAACAAGTCATCAATATTCTCAACATGTTCCAATTCCAAGTTAATGGAGCCCATATTATTTTTTTCAACAAAAAGATGAACATAACTAATGTTAACACCATGAGAAGCGATGACATCAGTAATATCATCCAAAACTCCTTTTTTCTCGTATGACTGAATAGTTATTGTATAATCATTCATTTTTCGGCCTAATTTTATCTAATTCGGCATGTGCCCTTTTCCACATGCTTAAAAAATTATCATCTTCAGTAACCGGAATAACTTCAAGACCCAAGTCTCTATGTTCGGCAATCCACTCTTCATGAAAAACGGGTATTTCAACTTTAATTGATTCAGAGGTTTTATTTACAACTATAAGATTTCTATAAGGAAAATCCCATTCCACTATATATCCTCCAAGACTTACCATATGATACGGCCTCATAACAAATTTCAAAATAATCACCTCATAATAATCCAAGTACAATAGACAGTATTCCAAGCAATGTTGCGCCTAAAATTGTTGGCAATAATTGCCTGTTGGTAAATACTGGACTGAATGCTGAAAAGATTCCCATCATAAATACAAATATCAGTGCAACAGCAATATTAACTAAAATTCCCCATGAAAGAATTGTTGGCGGAACTCCAATAAACAATACTGAAAAAATTGCGCCAAGAACAAACATGAAAAATCCTCTTGTTATATAAACAACAGCCCTATATTTTGCAGCATATTCCATATACGGTCCTTCAATAACATCACTTTTGGCTTTAATGATTGAAAACGGATATTCATTCAATATTATCATATAACCAATGAAGAATACTATAGCTGCAATGGCACCGGATACTGTGAATAAGAACGGACCGTTTGCCTGTTGATATGCAACAATATCAGACAGGAAAATACTTCCGGCAGCAGTTACTGGAGCAAATAAAGCCATATATAATGGGAAAGATCCATAAGTAATCATTCTTAATGATCTTTTAGCACTTATATCTTCAATAAATGATTTTGTAGTTTTTAAGTGAGCAGCACCTTTTACCTGATCGGGAAACGGCATCCTAACAGACATTACTGATTTTGATAATGCCCCCATCAGCACATAACATATTTCTTCTACCTTTAAAAATCCGACAACAGCCACTAAACTTGCAAGTGCCGGAAATTGATAAGCTTGAGGAGTTAAAGCAATAAGGACACATAAAACAACAATAAAACAGATTATTGGCAGTGATTTATATAATCCCGGAACCGGAGATGAAATTTCAACATTTTCCTTAAACATGAATTTGATTGGAGCCATTATACCAGGAGCCATTACAACAGGCCCGATTCTTTGTTGAATTCTAGCATGAATATATTTCCTTTCAATTCCCGGAAGCAATGTTGAAATTAGAAAACAAACAAGCACTGTACCAATTACTGCAAGAATTGAGTTAATGAGTGTATTTTCAAACATGATTTACCTCCTAATTATTTCAATTGTCCTATCGGAACATGTGAAACATGGGTCACACTGTACAATAGAAAGCTGGGCATCAGTAATCTGGTCTCCAATGCATGCATATTGCATGGCACCAATGTTAGACATTGACGGAGTTCTGATAATTGAATGTCTTACCCTGCCGCTTTCAAGTGCATAGGAATGATATAATGTTCCTCTTGGAACTTCAATGTAACTTTCATTAATACCTGTGTCAAACATTTCCCAATCCCTGTTGACTACCTTTCCTTCAGGGATGTTAACAATAGCTTGACGAATAATTTTAATAGATTCGAATGATTCAAGAGCCCTTATCAACAAGTTAGATTTAACATCACCATCAGGTTGAGTGACTACATTAAAATCAAAGTTATCATATTCAAACATGGTGGTTCTAAGGTCTCTTGCAACACCGGTTGCTCTTAAGGTCGGACCAGTTACGGCCAATTTAAGAGCTTGTTTTTGAGGAAGAACGCCAATTCCTGAAATCCTTGACATCACAATTGAATCAGAAGTGAATCTGTTTGCAAAATCTGTAAGACCTTCTTCTACTTTATCCATATCCTCTTTTAGTCTCAATAATTTAGATTCATCCAAATCACATCTAGGCCTTACCCCTCCTAAAACAGAACATCCGTATTGAACCCTGTTTCCACCGATCATTGCAAGCAGTTCCATTACAATTTCTCTTAAGTAGAACACTCTCATCGAAAAGGTTTCATGTGCCAACACTTCACAACCATGAGCCAAATACAAGAAGTGTGAATGCAAACGTTCAAGTTCGCCCATAATAATTCGAATATACAAAGCTCTTTCGGGAATTTCAATACCTAATCCCATTTCAGCAGTTCTGCATGAATTCCATATATGTGCATTTGAACAAATTCCACAAATTTTTTCTGTAAGTGAATTGGCTTTTTCGACAGGAAGTCCTTCCATGATTCTTTCTATTCCCCTATGATTAACACCAATGGTTATTTCAGCTTCCTGAACTATTTCATCTTCAACAAAAAGCCTTACCCTATATGGTTCCAATGCAGCAGGGTGAACTGTACCCATTGGAATTTCTGTTTCAATAATTTTACTTCTCGGTACTTTTTCATCCATTTAATCCCCTCTTTAATCCGCATCTAATAATGTAGGTAATAGTGATACAACTCCAGCCAAAACATCCTGAGGCCTTACGGCACATCCCGGAACCTTTGCATCAACAGGTATAATATTCTCAACCGGTCCTTCGATTTCTTCGGACGGAATGTCAGCAAAACAATTCTTATAAACACCACCCATCAGAGCGCAACTTCCAGCAGCCACAACCAATTTCGGATTAGGAATGGCATCATATATTGCTTCCAATGGTTTTCTGTTATGATATGTAACCGGTCCTGTGACGACCAACACATCGGCTTCACGAGGATTCCAGGTTAAAAATACATTATATTGTTCAGCATCAAATCTCGGTGATAAAATTGAATTAACAATTTCAATATCGCATCCGTTGCATCCGCCTGTATAAACCAACATGACGTGAATTGCTCTTGCTCTTGAAAATGATTTAATTCCCATCTAATCACCTTCCTCCCTATTTCTTAATACAGAATTATCTGACAAATATTGTGAAATAACTTTAAGTTTCTCTTCTGAAATTTTAAATGGCTGATTGAAATCAAGGTCAACCTCCTGATCACCGACACAACTCGGATGAATTGTTCCTTTTTGGCCATACAGTGAGAAAATTGGACAAAAATCATGACAGTAGTAACATACAACACATTTTTCAAGATTAATTTCAGGTACTTCACTTTTAATCCAATCATCAGTTAATTTTTTAGGACTTGCCAATCCTTTCATCTCTATTGCACCAGTAGGACACACATTAGCACAACCTCCGCATCCAATACAGGCTGACTCATCAACCCTATCGTCAACCTCTACTGAAAGAGTGGAGATCTGTTTTCTCAATTCCATGTCTGTAACTCTATCAGCCGCAAAAAAGATTCTTTTAAAGTTAGTAAAAGCTCCTTCTAAAGCTATTTTAAGTAAACTCATTTAAATACCCTCTATTGAATCTTTAAAATTTCTTTCGAATAAAAATGCTTTTGCAGGACATGCGTTTTTACATGCACCACAATATGTACATTTTTCCTCATTAACAACAAACTGTCCATCAATTTCATCAATTGCATCATATGAACAAGTCTTATGACATAAACCACAATGCATACATAATTGCTGTTCAATGAAATTAAATCCATCCTTGATTTCATTTTTATACATTGTAGATTTTGGAATAGCATCAACCGGACAGTGAACCGCACAGTTTTCACACAGGATACATTTATCCAAATCAACAGATATTGTTCCCCTATGCAAGGTAATCGCATCCTCCTGACAGACTTCACTGCAAATTCCACATGAAATACAATCATCTGATACTTTGCCGTCCCATGAATATGTCATGAACTGACGGGCGCCGGTTACGTCACAAACCTGCACACATTTTCCGCAGGACACACAGAAACTGGACAAGGCAGGCAATTCTTTTTCTTCAACCTCATCATAAATAAACATTTCATCATCTTCACGCAATATGTGAATTGGACATGACTCAATAGCCTTATCATGAGTAATGTTTTCAGTATCTTCAGTCGGATCGTATCTCAATCTTGCGCCGTCACGTTTTAAAGATTTGTTTTCTGTTAAATCTGCACACAATCCACAATTTAAACAGGATATGAATGAACCGTTAGGTTTCTGATTTAATTTATTGATATTGATTTTGAAGTCATCTATTGTAATTGCATTATGAGGACATGCCTTCATACAATTAAGACAAAGAGTACATGAAGACTTGTCAACAATCTGCAGCTTATTCATAGATCCATTAGGACATACATCCATGCATAATCTGCATTCGCTACAAATTCCTTCATCCCTATCGATACGCACTTTAATTGCACTTGTCGGACAGTATTCCTGACATCTTCCGCATAAAATACACTTATTCAAATCTGTTCCGAAGTAGTTTCTTGTAACTTTTAAGGCATCACTATCCTCCTTGTGAGGAACTTCCTTTAAAGGAGGATTTAAAATATTGAATGATTTGATTAAAGTAATCTGCTTGTCCTTTTCAATTTCATATCCATCGATACGATTTGGACAAACTTCTGTACATACTCCGCAACGTGAACAGATACCGTAGACTATTCCATCTTCAATAGTTATGTTACTGGTAGGACAGTTGTACATACACATTCCACAGCCATTACATTTGGCTCTGTCCACAACATATCCTCCATAAATATTGCGGAATATCGCTCCATTCGGACAGTTTTTATAACATATTCCACAAGTAAGACAACTAAAAGCCTTTCCATTGATAAAATTAATGGCTTTTGTAGGGCATTTCTTAATACAATCTCTTTTTCCATCACATGTATTAGTTGACAAAAACATTATAAAAACCCCTTATTTACTCCTTGCAAATAGTAGTTTGCCTACAAAAATTCCAATTAAAGCAGATAGAAATGCGGTGGATACCGGCAAATCTGTGTAAAATGGATAATTACCAGACTGCCATGCCACAACAATACCTGCAATAAAGATTACTATGAATGATCCAACAGTGAAATGGGTATCGCTGACGCCAAGTTTAATTTGGGAACCGATAATCATGCCCAATATCAATCCAAATATTATAGGCCCTAAACTTAACATCATTCGCTCTCCTCCACAATTTTCTTAAATCCTGCAAATGCAATAACAATTGCGGATAATCCCACAAATACTTTCAAACCAACGAATATATTGAGGTACGGAATAATACCTGCATTGGTAACATCAGGATAGTGGAAAGCATTTTGGATAGCTGCAGGAACAACATTCAATATGTCTGTACCCACATTATAAAGATAAAATCCACCAACGAATAAACCGATTAATCCGAAGATGACAAAACCCAATGCGCCAACAGATTCGAGAACTTCAATATATGTGTGGGACAATTCCAGCGGGGAATTGCCTAAACCATAAACAAGGACAGACAATATAATTCCACTAGCTATCATTGCACCACCTTGGAAACCTCCACCAGGAGTTATATGTCCTCCAAGAATGGTCATTATCCCTAAACAAATCAATATGATTGAAATTGGTAAAGATATAAGTTTTAAAATCATGCTGCCTTGACTCATCGTTTATCCCCCAATAATCCTCTACCAAATATAAGCAATACCACCAAACCGGCAGTTAACAATATGATTGATTCTCCTAATGTATCATATGCTCTGAAATCAAATATTACAACGGTTACCATGTTTGGAGCAATCTGAGTTCCCAACGCATTATAGATATTGCTTACGCCCGGATTAATTATATTGCTTATGTGGAATACTGCATCAGCCAAAGTTACTGAAAATATTGCAGTTAAAACCGCTGCAAGCAAATTACGAACTGTAGCTTTACTAGACAAGATTACCACCCCAGTACAAGAATACACCAAGTATCGCCAGTGTTACAATTGCATAAAACAACATTTTCTCCAATGAATCATCCTGTTCTATTTTAAATTTAGGAATTAGTGGAATATTAGAAATCAACACAATTGTCAATATCAATGTTACCAAACCTGCAAGTAAAACACTTACATGCCTTAATAATATTGCAGATAGAACTAATGAAACTATTAAGAAAATCTCTGCTGTAACTATACCTGAAACATCCGCATTGGTTACAGGACCTGGCGCAAACAATTTCTTGAATTGCTTTACAATATCAAAAATCTGATCATATAGTTTCATAATATCCCTCCTACAAAGTTAGCAATTCCATCTGTTACAACATCAGGATATACACCAAATGCAATAACAATAATCAGTAAAATTCCCATTGCAAAAATCATTGCACGTGGAACTTCCTTATGTTCAACATCCAAATCTTCAGGTTTCGGTTTTAAAAACATTGAGTAATATGTTTTTACGAATACTACAAATGTGGCAATACTTACCACAATAGCCAAAATGGATATTTCCGGATATCCGCAACTTAAAGAAGCCTGAACAAGCATTAATTTAGATTGGAAACCGCTTAATGGAGGAACTCCAGCCATTGCCAAACCGCCAATCAAAAGCATTATACTTACTTTCGGATGGTATGCTAAAAGTCCGCCAAGCTTTCTTGTATCGACTTCATTGGTTGCATTTACAATAGCACCGAATCCAATGAACAGCAGTGCAGTAATAGTAATTTCATTCAATGCCTGGAAAAGACCTGCAGTTATTGAATACTGAGTTCCAAGACCAATACCCAAACCAATGAAACCTAATTCTCCAACAGCTAAAAATCCAATCATTCTTCTGAAGTCTGTTTGAGTAAGTGCGAGTGAAACACCTAAAATCATAGCCAAGATAGAGAAGAATACTATGAGGACTTCAAAGATTGGAAGTGTTGAATAGATTCTGAACATGACCAAAACAATGGAAATCATTGAAATAACTGTAAATGACTGAAGCAATGCTGCACCGTGAGGTTCCGCTTTTGAATAAATTCCAGACTTGATGGTATGGAACGGCGGTAAACCAGAAGCATATAACCAACCGAAGAATATTAAAGCGAGTGACATCAAGAATACTGGAGAAGTAATATCAACCAAACCGTTGTGAACAGCAGCAGCAATATCAGTAATATTTACACTACCAGTCATCGCCAACAGAAATCCGATTCCCAGAAGCATCATCGGAGATCCGATTGAACCTAAAATCATATATTTCAAGGCCATTTCATTACTGTAACTAATTGATGAAGCTGCGACTATACCCACCTGTGCAAGAGCCAATATTTCAAAGAACACAAACATGTGGAAAATATCGTCAGTCAGCAACATTGCAGTTACTGCAGCAGTACCCAGGAATAACAGGAACAGATAAGGTCCGGAAACTTCTTTATATTCAGTCAGATAAATGAAAATGACTAAAAAGGTTAAAAGACCTACCATTGCAATAAATATCTGTTGCAGGAATGTAAATGAATAGGTAATTGCCGGATGGAACATCACATTTGTGACATTATCCAACATAGGTTCATATCCTCCAAAGTAATGGAGACCATAGTTAGAAGCAATTGGTATAATAGGAAGACAAATTGCAACAACAAAAGCGAAAATCTTTGTTACAGTGTTGAACCTTGAAAATGCACTAATAAGCAATGCAGCCATCAACGGAACGATAACCATAAGTGGAATTAGTTCATTCATTGTATTCCTCCTGTTTTGATGTGTCCGCCAGCATCACTTTAGTAGATAAAGTGCCATATTTTTTGTATAAAACCATTACTAAAGCAAGCATTACTGCCAATGTACTTGCGCCAATTACAATACTGGTAAGCACTAAACCGAAAGGCAATGGATAAGCGGCATTTGATGCAAACCATGAGGTGTCCATATTCGGCATTAAAATAGGCACAACACCTCCGGCCTTATAACCAATGGCAACAATAAACAAGTTAGCACCCTCTTCTATAAAACTAATACCGATAATCTTTTTTATAATATTGTCAATGAATATTGCTGAATAAAGTCCTATAATGACCAATGCAACAGATGTCATCAATATTATAAGTTGTACTTCCGCCATCAGCTATCCTCCCTTTGAGTTTTCTTAACAGCCAAAGCAATAAATACAGGAACAATAGCTGCACCAACAATAGCTTGTGTCAGGGCAACATCCGGAGCCAATAAAATTTGGAACAATACTGCCATAGCTCCACCACAAAATCCTGTCAGGATTGCTGCTTTCAATAAATCTTTTTGAATAAGAGCAAGAATTGCACTTAAAATAATTACAATACCCAATACTAATTCCAACATCTTACTCACCCTCATCAATTTCCAATGTAGTTACTGAAAACCTTTCATCGGCTTTAAGCTTTTCTGAATCCTTGCTTTCCAAAGCCTGCATCATTTCTTTAGGATGGAAGAAAGGATGATTTTCACCTACATCTTCTACAACATTTTGTAATTCTTCATTATTTTCTCTATCTTCTTTTTTCCAATAAGCGTTAGCTATTGCATGCGCTGTAAACGGTGCTAAGATAAAGTAAATTCCGGCAAGTAAATACTGGCCTAAACCAATCATAGCAATTATACATGCAATATCAAACAAACCTACAATGTGGATTCTTGCATAAACTTTATTCTTGGTATCATTACCCAGACTTAAGATTCCTATTGCAGAAATTATAATTAAAACAGCTGATATGATAAGAAGGGCTGACTGAATATACTCTATCATTTATCATCCCCTCCCAAAACAACAGCAAAAGCAACAGTACCTACAAAACCAAAGAATATTAATGCTAATGAGATATCCCTAAAAAAATTAAGGTCATAAATACTACCACCAACAAGCAATGCCATCGCAAAAGCAACAACAACTACAGAACTTCCCAAAAGTCCCATTGATGTAGATTTATAAGCACTTGCTCTTAAAGCGGCAAACATCATTATAATTAATGCAATAACCACAAGATATTTTGCTATAAGTAATATATCCATACTATCTCACTCGACTTTATTTATAAAAAGAAATTGTTTATTCCAACATTTTCTTTATATATGGTTCAAAAGGAATAATATCCTCTTTACTCCTTGGAGAAATAGCAGCTACTTTGATAATGTTATTTTCACTGTCCAAATCAACAGACAAAGTACCAGGAGTCAAAGATATACTGTTAGCCAATATTGTTTGAGAAACCGGCCTCTCCAAGACAGTTTCAATATCGACAACAACAGGATCAATGTTTCTCCTTAAAACTGAATTAAAAGCAACGTCGATTGTCGCTTTAATCACTTCATAAATAAGAACTATGAAATAAGCAATTCCATAGCCAATTCTAGTCAAAAACATTAAACAAGCTCCATTTCATTATTATGATTAAAAGTCAAAAAAATTGACCATAAATAACATTAATATTTATCATGATTATTTATTATAAATGTATGCTTTTTCAAAAAATCACATAAAAATCTAAATTAAGTATATGAATATATATTAAAAAAATAGATAAACGAATACAATCTTTTTAAAGAAAATATAACACCATCTAAAATTCAAATCATAAATTAATGAACAATAATATTTCATGACAATAATTATATAATATTAAAACTAAATTTAGCTATACCTAAATAATGGTGTGAATATGGAATTAATAGAAAAACTGGAACCCCTAATAATATTTTCAGCAGTGATTATAGGATTAATGTTTTCCAACATACAACTTATTGCTGACAACACCAGCAGTTTAATCAACATATTTCTATGTCTAATGCTTTTCGGACTATTTCTGGAAGTCCCATTATCCAAATTGAAAAACAGCTTTAAAAATGTTAAGTTTACATCAACCACCCTGATAATCAATTTCATATGGACACCACTATTCGGATATTTCCTAGGGTCATTGTTTTTGAAAGGAAACATTGACATATTAATCGGATTTTTCATGCTCATTTTAACACCATGCACTGACTGGTATCTTGTATTTACAAAGATGGCAAAAGGAGATCTGCCGTTAAGCCTGTCAATATTGCCTATCAATCTGGTGCTGCAGATTATTTTGCTTCCAGTATATCTCATATTGTTCTTTTCAAGTGGAAATACAATGGATTATACACAACTTATGTATTCCCTCATCATAGTTATTGTAATTCCATTCACAGCTGCACAGATTGTTAAGTTCTTATTACACAAGGAATTAAACGAAAAGGCAGCGAATTTATTCAGCTCACTTCAAATATGGTTTTTATCGCTTGCAGTGTTTTGCATATTTGCATCACAGGGAGAACTGCTATTTGCGAATCTGGATTCCGTCTTGACAATATTTGTTCCGTTGATACTGTTTTTCATTGCAAATGCAATAATCGACTTGCTTCTATCTGAAAAAATCAACTTTAGCTATTCGGAATATGCAAGCTTAACAATGACAACATTGGCTAGAAATTCCCCATTGGCTCTGGCAATTGCAATAAACTCATTTCCAGGACATGAACTAATATCAATTGCATTGGTCATTGGCCCATTAATCGAGTTGCCGGTACTTTATATCGTGTCAAAATTCTGCCTATGGATCAAAGATTCAGGACTCTTTTTTGTTTGCAGGCTTTAACGGGATATTAAGAACATATACTAAAATACGGATGCTGCAATAATGTAAACATATTGTTCAAACAGATTATACAAAATCGGAATATGGTAAATAATAGTCAAAGTAACCAGAACAAATATTGAAATCAAACCAAATCGTTTGTAAACCTTTTTTGAAGACAATGGAGCAAAAATCTTAATTCCAGCAGGAGTGAATGAATCTAGAACAACATGAGAAAACAATCCCAAAAACAATGCTAAAACTATTTCAATATAAGTCATATTAAGATCATTAATGAAAAACAAGCTAACAAAAAATAAAGGCAAAAATACCATCAATAACTTCTTATTCAAAAATAAGAAACTTAAAATAGCAATCAAAACTGCCATTACAAAATAGGAATCATTTAAAATAGTAACGCCCATTACCAATTCGTATCCCAAAATCATGATTAAAGAAACTGCTGACGTTAATGTCAAAACACCGAAAATTGAATGAGTAAAACTTCTGTGTTCAGAAAAATAGAATGTAACCCCTAAAAATACGATAATCAAACCAATAAGATAAGGTAATTTAAGGATATAAAGTGAAATGAACACTATCAATCCCAAAATAATCAACTTATAGACATGATCTTTTTTAAACTTATGATCAAAATCAGGAATATTTGCACCGATAAATGTTAAAGCAATTAACAGAGGATTGTGAAAAAACATCAACGCGAGCAAAAGTGCAAATACGGAATGTCCCTTATAAGAAGATATTGAAATCACCTTGATTAATATTTAATATAATAATATTAAAAATAACTTTTCCGAGAGCATTTGAAAAGTATTCAGAAAGATTATAGACATATTATTAATAATGAAAATGTAATAAATATTTATAATAACCAAATTGGTTAGGCGAAATTTTTAAAACTAAAAGGTGAAAAAAATGAGAAAAGGTTTAATTGCATTAATTGCATTAATTGCAATTTGCATTACAATTGGTGCTGCAAGCGCAGAAGACTGGAGCTTCAATTTTGGAAGCGACACCAACTCAAATGGTGGATCAGTACAGGTAAACAACAACGAATTGAAAATACAAGATGAAAAATTCACCATCCCTGACGGATACAAAGAAAATGAATCTGCAAGAGATGTAGGTGCTGATGGTAAAGGTAACTTTGAAGGTGCAAAAGTATCTATCTGTGAACTTAAAAAAGGAAATGAAACAATATTAATTAAAGTTTTCTTTGCAGATGGTGGAATACATAATCTTACCCCACCAAAAAATTCAGAAAATAAAACCATTGGAGGACATGATGGATTTTTAATAACTGAAAATGGTTTAGTTACTTTCGATTATGGTGTAAACGAAAAAGTAGTTGAAATCGTCGCTGCTGATGAGTCTGCTATTGAATCTGTTCTAAAATAAATTCCAATGATTTGAACTCCCATTTTAAGGGAGTTAAATCAACCTTTTTTTAAAAATACCCAACTTTAAATCCCAAAGTATGATAAAAAACTTTTCATCTGAAGATAGGACCTCTCAACACTACCCTCACCGACACTTGCAAAAGGAGACAACACCTCACCAGTAATTGCCGGAATGCCCCTTAAGTTACATACATCCTCAACAGCACCCATATAAGATTCACCCGCCGAATCAAGTGCAATGATTCTGCAATCAATATCCCTTGCAATGTAGTTTGCAATCAAAAAACTTTCAGCAGATGGAGATTTGGTTGAAAAGACTGATTCAAAACCGGGATTGGAATTGAATGCAGTGGAGTGAAAATCCCCCACAAAACTAATGCCCAGCTCTTCAATCTTTTGAATGATAATATTGCTCAACGAATTTTTAACGTGGGATGCCCTATTTAAATCCAGGGTATTGAAAAATCTTTTATTTTCCATTGTTGCCTTTGGAGCTGCAAAGGGAATGAAAAAAACAGTACTGCTGACTTTTTTATCAACCAATTCGTTTAAAAGTCGAATGTTTGCGATTTGTGAAGGCAATTCGTTTCCATGAATTCCTGATAAAATCAAAAGCTTATTATCACCCTGCCCCAATTTGAAGATAGGAGTTCCGAAAACTGATTTTTCTAAAATAAACTTATTTAACTCATTTAATTCAATTTGATTGAACACATGAGCATTTCTTGAGATATAACCTCCGGACAGATTTGAAATATAGCTCATTTCCAAATTATCTACACATTCCACTTTTTCAAAATCCATAATAATATTATACATAAACGCTCTTATTTATAAATTAGGGATATAAGGCTCATAAATTATGAACGGGAAGCGGAAATTGACCTGATGACACATGAAATAAGCACAATGTCAGGTCAAAAAAGGGAAGAACTTGGAAGAGCCATCAACAAGGTTAAAGGAAAACGTATGGGCAAAGAACTGGGGATGGAAATTGTTCAGTTCGGAAGGTCCGATATAATCGATACTGAAATCAGCGTTGGAGACATGGTGCTGATCAGTACCGATGACCCCCTAAGAAGTGATTTGACAGGAACAGTTACAGAAAAGGGAGCTCGATTCATCAAGGTTGCCTTTGATAAAAGAATTCCAAAATGGGCACTTAAAAAGAAAGTGAGAATAGACTTATATGCAAATGACATCACATTCAGGAGAATGGAAGACAACCTGAAGCATTTGAGTTTGAAAGGAAAAAATGCCCTGGAGTATATGCTGACTGACAGAAATCCGAAAAAGGATAGGAAAACCCCATATATCAGCTATATTGACAACAACTTAAATGACTCCCAAAAAACAGCCATAGAACGCAGCCTATCATGTGAAAACTTCTTTTTGATTCACGGTCCATTCGGAACAGGAAAAACAAGAACACTGGTTGAGCTGATATCCCAGGAAACAAGGCAAAATCACAAGGTCCTTGCAACAGCTGAAAGCAATGCTGCAATAGACAATATCCTTGAGCGTTTGATGGCAAATAAAAAACTGAATCTGACCAGACTTGGTCATCCCCAAAGGGTTTCAAAAAACAACATCACATATTCCCTAGCATATAAGGTTGAAAAGCATAAGCTGAATAAAAAAATCAAAAAAATCTACAAGAAAATTGAAAGGCTGATTGAAAAAAGAAAATCATATACCAAACCGACACCGCAGTTCAGACGTGGCTTTGGCGATTACGACATTTTATATAATGCATCAAAAGGAAAAGGCGGAAGAGGAATAAGCGCTGAAAAAATGCAGTCCATGGCACAGTGGATTGAATATAATCAGGAAATTGATGAACTGCATGCAGACATTAAAAGAATTGAAAATAAAATGATTCGAAACATCATTGAGGAAAGTGACGTGATTCTTGCAACAAATTCATCAGCGGCACTCGAATCAATAGCCCGAACAAAATTTGATGTTGCAATTGTTGATGAAGCTTCACAGGCAACAATACCAAGCATTCTGATACCGATTGCAAAGGCACACAGATTCATACTTGCAGGTGACCACAAGCAGCTTCCTCCAACAATCATCAGTGAAAAGGCAGGAGAGCTTGAAAATACATTATTTGAAGCATTAATCAGAAAGTATCCTCACAAATCACAGTTATTAAACATTCAGTATAGGATGAATAAACTGCTGATGAAGTTTCCAAATTCCGAGTTCTACAACAATAGCCTGAAAAGCGATGAAAGCGTTGATTCAATCAATATAAAAGACATCATCGGCTCCAGTTATAATGAAGAGGCACTTCTCTTTATGGACACTTCCCAAATTGAAAAAAATCATGAAAATCATTTGAAGGACTCCAAATCCATAATAAACGATGTCGAGGCTGAAATTGCAGTTAGTGTAGCTCAGGATTATCTGACCGCAGGAGTCGAGGAAGATGATATCGGAATCATTAGCCCCTATGCAGATCAGGTAAAAATCATCCAGGAAAACACACCGGTCGAAGTAAAAACTGTGGACGGATTTCAGGGACGGGAAAAGGAAATCATTATTATTTCAACAGTGAGAAGCAATGAACATGGAAACATCGGATTTTTAAATGACTTGAGGCGTTTGAATGTTGCAATTACAAGAGCAAAAAGAAAGTTGATAATCATTGGAAATAAGGATACCTTAAAAAACAACCCGACATATTCTAGACTGATTGAATTTGTCGAGAGTGAAAATTTATTGATTAAAGTTTAGGCATACCTAAACTTTATATACTATGAATTACAATTTATTATTAGCGAGTGAAATATGAACTCGAAACTCTTAATTGAGGTTTTGATTTTTCAAAATACCCATATAACTTTCAACCTCAATTATGTCCTCAATTAAGAGTTTTCTTCTGTCAACTTTTTTTTATTTAATTTTAAATACTATTAAAAATATAATTATAACTTGATAATTCATTTTTATTAAAATAATTACGGTGATTTTATGACTGATAAAGTACTTTTGGCATTCAGTGGAGGGCTAGATACCTCTGTTTGTGTTAAATTATTAGAAGAAAAATACAATATGGAAGTTATTACCGCATGTGTGGATGTAGGACAAGGCGAAGAAGAAATGGAAAAAGCAAAAACAAGTGCAGCTAACATTGGAGGATTAAAACACTTCAATATAGATGCTAAAGAAGAATTTGCCAACGATTACATCGCACGCGGAATTAAAGCAAATGCAGAATATGAAGGATATCCATTAAGTACTGCTTTTGCAAGACCATTAATTGCCCAAAAACTCGTAGAATTAGCTGAAAAAGAAGGAGCAACAGCAATTGCACACGGTTGTACCGGAAAAGGAAACGACCAATTCAGATTTGAAGCAATTATTCGTGCAATGTCCGATTTGGATATCATTGCACCAATCAGAGAAATGAATTTAACAAGAACTGAAGAAAAGGCATATGCCGAATCTAAAGGAATCGAGTTAAGTTATGATAAAATTTACAGTATCGATGAAAACCTCTGGGGAAGAGCAATCGAAGGAGATGTCTTAGAAGACCCTGCAAACGAACCACCAGAAGACATATACGAATGGACCGCTTCATGGGAAGATGCTAAAGACGAACCTGAAAAAGTATCTATTGAATTTGAAGAAGGTGTTCCTGTAGCAATCAATGGCGAAATGATGCCTTTACTCGACATTATCGAAAAAGCAAATGAAATTGCAGGATCCCACGGAATCGGTAGAGTAGACATCATTGAAAACAGAATGATTGGTATTAAAAGTAGGGAAATATACGAAACCCCTGGTGCAAAATTATTAATTGCTGCTCATCAAGCATTGGAAGAATTGGTTTTAACAATCTCAGAGTTAAGATTTGCTGAATATATGTCCGGACTCTATGCAGAACTCGTCTACAGAGCACTTTGGCAAGAACCTTTAAGAGAGGACCTCGACCAAGCAATCGACAATATGCAGGAAAGAGTAAGTGGAGAAGTTGTAATGAAAATATTCAAAGGTTCCATCCAACCGATTTCCAGAAAATCTCCATTCAGCATACACAGCATAGAACAAATTACCTTTGAAGACAAGGAAACCGATCAAAGAGACGTTGAAGGTATGATAAGATACCACGGTCTTCAAGCAGCAAATTATCAAAAATTAAACAGATAGCTCTAATAGCTATCATTTTACTTCTTTTTTTGTAATCCTTTCTAAAAAATATTGAAAAAAAAGAATTAGAAAGGAAGACTTGAATATCTACTATGAAAACTATACGAATTTGTATTCCAATTCTTTATTTTTCCAAAAGAATTAATATTATTAGATGCATCTGACCGGTATTTCCACTTTTAAAATGGCAGGTCCCATGAACATATCTTGATTTTAAATTTGCAGTCCTATACATGGCAACCAACAAATGTGCAAGGTCAACGCAGTTTCCTTTTTTAAGAGTTAATGTGCCTACGGCACCATATTTAGTACTATAATAACCACTATATTCCACATTATCCCTTACATAATTAAATATGGATTTTGCTTTATCAAAATCACTAGTCAAACCACGTGTTAATGAATTTACTATCGATTTTATCTTTGGATTACCAACTTGACAGTGATAAGAGGACTTAAGGTATTGACTTAAATAACGGACAGTATTTTTCTCATTAACTCCAGCAATAAGCTTTGTGAGTTTAACATTAATCGATTTTGAAGTGGAACTTTTAAGATAATAGTTACTTCCACCAAATTTAACCGAAACATTATACTTTCCGATTGCAACATCAGTTTTAAATTTAGCATAACCATTTGAAGACGTAGTTGCAGCATATGTTTCAGAATCTATAGTTAACTTAATTTTTTGGCCTGAAATGGATTTACCTTTCAAATCAGTTAATAAAACATTAAAGGATTGTGAATAATCTTTATATGACCTTCCACTTTTCCAAGCAAGTTTAGATTCGCTTCTTTTAATAACTTTTATTATAGAAGAACCAGAACTTCCATTTAATTTGGAATCACCCTTTGTCCCATAATTAATAGTGTATTCGCCAATTTTTAGGTTAATAGGTATTGATACGATTCCCTTAATATCAGTGCTTTTTTTGTAATTTTTAGAGCCAATCTGAATTGAAACTGATTTTTTAGCTATTGGAACATTGCCCGCAGTACATGATAACTTAAATAAAGTGCCTGCACCATAACCAAAAGTTTTTGTGCTTTTAACTTTCAATGCAGTATTGCCAGTGCTTATTATTGCAACAAAATTTTTAGCTTTTGATGCTTTAAAATACTTTTCTCCATCATATCTATATTCAACCATGTAAAGGCCATTTTTAAGAGATGGCAATTTAAGGGACACAACACCTCGATTATCAGTTTTCTTAAAAAAGGTTTTACCATTAATTTTAATATTGATAACCTTACCTGAAATTAGATAATCATCCAAACTAGTCACTAATTTGACTTTAATAACTTTACTGTCCTTTGGAAGGAGTTTGTAATAATTAGTAATTAATTTGGTGGATGCTATA
>ONQL01000017.1 GCA_900319985.1 uncultured Methanobrevibacter sp.
GCGAAAGTACATCCATTAAAAATCAATTAAAACTCGATGTGACAATATTTTAAAAAAAATCAACAAGTCAGCAAAAATTTAATTTTGGCGGACACCCTATAAATGCCAAAAAAAATAAAAATAAAATTAGAATAGTGGATCCTTCACCATTCCAATTCTAAATGAGTTTAGAATAACAAGCAATGTTAAACCTAAATCTCCAACACCAACAGACATCATCAATGTTATGATTCCAACAATCGCAAGAACTGCACACAATAACTTAATTGTAATTGCTAGTGTGATATTCTGTTTGATAATTCCCATTGTTTTACGACTTAATGCAAATAAATATGGAAGTTTTGAAATATCATCCTGCATTAAGGCAACATCTGCTGTTTCGATAGCAACGTCAGATCCTGCAGCACCCATAGCAATACCAATATTTGCACGTGCTAAAGCCGGTGCATCATTAATACCGTCACCAACCATGGCAACATCCCCAAATTTATTTCTAATTGTATCCAAAAGGTTCAACTTATCTTGAGGAAGCAAATCAGAATAGATATAGTCAATTCCAATTTCTGATGCTACGTTTTTTGCGGCAAGCTTATTGTCACCAGTAAGCATTACTGTATGTACGCCTTGAGATTTCAAATCAGCCATTACTTCTGAAGCATTGTCCCTGATTTTATCTGATACAGTTATGATACCCATAACATTGCGGGCATTTCCAACAAATATTACTGTTTTACCTTCAGAATACTCGTTAATTTCATCTCTTGAAATATCAAAGAAACTTCCTTCAATTAATGCTTCATTTGCAGCATAATATTGTTCACCATCAATATTTGCAACAATTCCTTTACCTGGAACGTTCTTGAACTCTTCAACTTTATCAAAAATAATGTTTTCTTCGTTTGCATAATTTACAACTGCCTGTGCAATCGGATGGGAAGATTGGAACTCAAGAGAAGCTGCAACCTTAACAATATCTTTTTCGGAATAATTTTCATCCAATACATTAATACCACTTAATTTAAGTTTTCCTTCTGTTAAGGTACCTGTTTTATCAAAGATTACTGCTTTAATGTTACGCATTTCCTCAACATAGGTACTTCCCTTAATGATTACTCCATTTCTTGTAGCTGAAGTAATAGCAGACACCATTCCGACAGGTGTTGAAATCAAGAATGCACAAGGACATGAAATTACCAATAGTGAAAGAGCTTTATAAACCCAATCTGTTAAGTTTTGACCCAATGCCAAAGGTGGAATCAATGCAACACAGATAGCTGCAATCATCATGACAGGAGTATAATACTTTGCTACCTTTTCGACCAATGTTTCGGTTTCGGACCGGTTGAGCTGTGAGCTTTTTACCAAAGTAACAATTTTTGAAATCATGGAATCTTTTGCAGCTGTGGTTACTTTGACTTCCAAATATCCCTCTTCATTTACAGTACCTGAAAAGACCTCATCTCCAACCCCTTTTAAAACGGGGACACTTTCACCAGTAATTGAAGCTTGGTTGATTGAAGAAGAGCCAGATATTATTTCTCCATCCAAAGGAACCTTATCACCAGGTTTTACGATAACGATTTCACCGATGTCCACTTCATCAACATTTTTAATCTCTTCCGCATCACCTACTTTAACTCTGGCAGTATCAGGAGCAATTTCAACCAATGATTTGATTGATCGTCTAGCTCTGAATTCAGAATAGTCTTCTAAAAATTCTGCGATATAATACAGGAATGTTAATGCAGCACCTTCTTCAGGATGTCCAATAATAAATGATGCAACACAAGCGATACACATCAACATTGCAGGACCTATAGTATGTTTTTTGACTAATGATTTATAAGCTAAAATAGCTATTTCATAACCTGCAATCACTGCACCAAGCATATAAGTGGCAGTTATTATTGTGGTGTCGAATGACAAAAATTCAAAAACATGCCCTAAAACAAATAATATGGCGCTTGCAACTATTATTTGAATTGGTCTATTGGCAATCAAAGGTTTTCCTTCAGCCAATAGCTCACCATCATCGTCATCGTCGTCATCATCATCTGCACAATCCGGACAACCACAAAGACTTATGTCGGCATCTTTATCACCATGGCCATTCCCATGATTATGCTCGTGATCATGGTCATGGCTATGCTCATGATTATGCTCATGTTCATGCTCGTAATCATGGTCATGGCTATGCTCATGATTATGCTCATGTTCATGCTCGTGATCATGGTCATGGCTATGCTCATGATTATGCTCATGTTCATGCTCGTGATCATGGTCATCGTCTGCACAATCCGGACAACCACAAAGACTTATATCAACATCCTTATCATAATCAATTTTTTCACTGTGGTCATGTACACTCAAATCAGTATTTGCCTGATAGTCTCTCAATAACTGTTGATCATAATGGTCATGATTTTCACATTTAACTTCATTACATTCTGGGTCAAAACAGATATAATTGTAATGTTCCGGTTTGCGACAATTTTCATCACCACAATCAGGGTCATAACATCTATTTTCCACCATAATATCACCAATTAAAAATTATTCTAATATATGTTCCAAACCCACTTTGTATATCATTTCTATGTGAAGGTCAGTAAGAGAATATCTTGCCATTTTTCCTTCCTTTTGATATTTGACTATGTTATTTGCACGCAATATTCTTAATTGATTTGAAACGGTTGTTTGGTTCAAGTCAAGTGCATCACATATATCACATACACACAAATCCTCAATACTAAGCAGAGAAATAATTTTTAATCTTGTAGGGTTTCCAAATATTTTGAAGAATTCTGATAGTTCAGCAAACTCAGATTCTTCAGGAATACGCCCTTTAACACGGTCCACAACATCTTCATGAGATTTGAAGACCTCACACATATCATCGTTTTCATTTTCAAGATTATTTTTTTTCATTTCAATCACATATATTATCTATTTACAAATATGGCATGCCAATGTATTTAAATGTTTTCATATCATGATATTGTGATATGTTAATTTGAAAAAAATATAATGAAAAATAAGATTTATTTTCCATCCAACTTTTCAGTTAAACGTTTCACTTCAGCTTCAAGCCTAAGAATCTTATCATTAGCATTAGCCAAATCTTCCTTAGCATTAGCCAAATCCTCCTTAGCATTAGCCAAATCCTCTTTAGTATGAGTTAAATCCTCCTTAGCATTAGCCAAATCCTCTTTAGTATGAGTTAAATCCTCCTTAGCATTAGCCAAATCCTCTTTAGTTTGTGCTAAATTTTCTTCCGCATAAGCCAAACTTTGAATAGTGCTTTCATGAGATGCAAATCTCACCTGACTTTCCTGAGAAGTTTTTTCATCAATCATTTTAATTAACCTCCGATATTCATTTTCATCATCAAAAAATGCATCAATCAAAACACGAAAAACCGAATACAAAGTATATTCCATTTTTAAATCCAGATCATTAATAATATTAATATAAAGATTCAAAACTGTTTCCATTATTTCAGATGCCTTCTTACGAGGAGCATAAAGTGCAATAACACCCAAATTCAGGGTTATCTCCCGACTTAAATACTGATTGTTATATATTATCCTATTCACCATACTTAATCTTTGGGATATGTTATCTTCGTCCAAATTTAAAAAGAATATTCGAGTTATGTCTGATGGAGAGCGGATAAGCTCATTTTTAGATTTGTTTTCATCCAAATGTGATGCTACAACCAATAATGTGGGCAAATGTTCATCAACAACCAATTGAATATCATAATCACCGAATTTGCTTAATTTGTCATCATCTACCGGAACAGATTGATGTTCCAAACCTACCGCCACTTTTTCAAATAGAATTTTATAATCTGGCTCTGCAATATATGCAGAATCCATTTCACCACCAGTACCATCTTTCAAATGAACTCTACGATTGATCTTTTTAACATAATTTCCCGGAACTCCAATAGTTTTAGTATATTCAGCCGGAAATTCATCAAACATGATGGAATGGCATAAATCAAAAGGTTTTGAAAATTTTCTTTCACTACACATAGTTTTTCCCTTATTTTATTTGAAATTCAATTCAAGAAAGTTATCTCCAATAACTAACTTTTAAAAAATATTCAAGTTTTATATAAAACTTCAAATTGATTTAACTTAAAAATCTGATTAAATTTAAGTAAAATAGGACATGTCCAATTAAATAATTGATAGGTAAAGTATAAAGAAGTTTTTCAAGTGCGACAATATGCAAAAACACAGTTATGATAAAGAATAAATTGTAAAAATAGATGTAGCTCATTCGACATCTTTCAGTGCTTCAACCATATTCAAATCTTTGATTTTATCTGAAAACATAAGGTTTACGCCAATAGCTATTGCAAATGTTATCACAGCAGATAATGCAATATTGCCCAATGTCAATGTCGGAATATAATAAAGCGAATCTCCCGCAGCATTCATCATCAATGTCATGAAGTAAAATCCAAGAGGAATGCCCAAAATAAAACCTATTGACGTGAAAATTATGTTTTGGGTCAAGAGCAACTTTCTTAAGGTATTTGTTTTAAAGCCCAGAACCTTCAAGGTTGCAATTTCCCTCTCCATTTCTGTGAATGATAAAATGCCCAGATTATACAACACCAGAATGGCCAATGCCCCTGCCACAAATGTCACTACGTAAACCATCATCATCACTGAAGTCGTCATCTGATCCCAACTTTCCTTCATTTTATCAATTGTTGTAACTGATTTGATAGAATCCAAGTTTTCGCCAAATTTTTCATCAGTTATGATGTTTGTTGGTGTGAAATTCAATCCCTGGTCTTTTAACGTATCCGGAGACATTATCAAACCCTGTGAAATTGGTTCTGCATGAATCTGACCTATTTTTGAAGTTACCCAATCATCTTCACCGACAATATGCCACCTGATTTCATCACCGATTGCCAAATTGAATTTATCCGCCAGCTTAGTTGATATTGACACATCTCCCTCATCAATATCGATTGGATTCCTATTGCTGTCGGTGTAGGATATCAAATCCGTATTGTTCGATGCCAAAAGCGTTACCGTGTCCTCCACATCATTTGCCTTGATTTCGATGGATTGCTGCATGATAAAGCTACCGTTTGTTTCATTTAAAACATAGTACAGTTCCATCGGATTGGCCTGACTTGAAAGCAATAACTTTGACTCATAATGAACGATGTCATCATATTCCCATGATTTTAGCTCAGCCATGCTGTCATTCATACCGAATGCCGCAATAAGCAGTGCAACACATCCCATAACCCCAACTATTGCCATCAATGCCCGGAACTTATTCATTCTTGCATCACGCCAGTTCCATCGCATATTGAAGCTTAAACGATTCCAAAACCTTGATTTTTCGATTATTGCTTTTGAGGAGACATTAGGTGCTTTAGGCCTCAATGTATTTGCAGGGTTTTCCTTTGAAATTCTTCTGCATGACAGATAGGTCACCAACACAGACAAAACGACCATCAATCCTGCAATGTAAATGAAACTCACATCAAAACCAGGATTCCAGCTAGGCATGCTGTAATTTGTCTTCATTGAGGGATAAAACATTTGAGGAATTATCATAGGCCCTGTAATCAAACCCAAAATAGCACCTGCCAAAACAGGCCAGAATGAGTATGACAGATAATGCAGAATTATTGATGAATCCTTAAATCCTACTGCTTTCAAGATTCCAATTTGAGTTCTTTGATGAGCAACAATCCGATTCATTGTTGTTAGAAGTGTTAGAAAAGTAACCAGAATGAATACAATAGGAAAAACATCCCCAATCATCTTGTGCTGAGCCATTTCATCGGAGAATTTGGAAACACTCAATTGATCCTCTTTTTTGGTGAGCGACAGATAATCTATTGAACTCAGCTTGGCCTCAAAATCCTTGTCGGACATATCATATTTTACAAGCAACGTATTGTATTTCAAATCTTCAGGATATGCCTTGGCTGACAGATATGCAAAGCCCATTTCATTGAAATCAGGAGTTAGGGATGATGGAGATACCTCATAAATATATTCCGGAGAATAGCCGAGACCCCTGATTTCTTTTGTTATTGTTCTGTTGTCAAATTCAAAGGTGATTTTATCTCCTATTTTCAAATCACGGGCTTCAGCGAAACGGGTGTCCAACCAGACGCCCGAATCATCATTAGGATTAAAATCCTCACCTTCAGTTGCATAAAACTTGGAAATCGTTCCTTTCTCTATAAAGTGCAGTGTGATGTCGGGCTTACTTTCCATATCCGCTTGAGATTGGATTACCTCCTGCCTGTCGCTTTGAGTCGTAAAGCCGTTGATTTTGTCCAAAGATGCATTATCAAAATCAGTATTATAAATCCAAGCATCCGCCATATTGGTATCTGTGTAAAACCCATCAGATGTTTGAACCAAACCATAGTACTCTGCATAAATTCCAGTATATGCAAAAATACCCAAAAACGCCATTAGAAATATTGCAATGAATTGCGTCTTGTTGATTTTTATATCCCTCAGCATCTTTTTAGACAATGACATAATATTATATTTAAAAATTGGAATATAAAAAACCTATTTTTTAATTGAATATATGATTCATTAAAATTGATGAAAAGTATTTTCATTTAAGAAAATTAATGTAAAATTACATTAACATCAAGCAATCTGAAAATATCCCCATAATATAAAATAGAATATATATGAATTAATCCATTAAAAATAGCTTAAAGATTTAGACACCAAAAAGTGTGAAAAGGCCATAAAACCTATTCCACACCTTTCAGTGATTCAACCATATCCAACTTCTTGATTTTGCGTGAAAACATCAGATTTACAAGAATTGACAAGGCAAAAGTAATTACCATTGTAATAAGGAAGTTTATAGGAGATATTGAAGGCAATATGTAGAATGAATCCCCAGATGACTCCCACATTATAGCCAGGATGTAATATCCCACAGGCAATCCCAGTACAAACCCGATAGCTGTAAACCACAGGTTCTGTGTCAACAATAGTTTTCGCAAAGCTCCTGTCTTGAAACCCAACACCTTCAATGTTGCAATTTCACGTTCAATTTCTGTAAATGAAAGCAAACCAAGATTGTATAACACCACTACCGCAAGAAGAGATGCAAAGAATATCAATATATAGATTAAAAGCCACATTGATTCTGTCAACTCATCCCAACTTGAAGTCATGTTATTCATGGAATTGGCAGCCTTTACGCCATTATAATCCTCTGTGACATGATCTGATGTGATAATGGCTGTTGGAGTATAGTTCAAATCCAAATCTTTCAATTTATCGGCAGACATTATAAATCCTTGAGATACTGGGTCTGCGTGAATCTTGTCTATTTTTGTGTCAATCCACTTATCCGAACCCATAATATGCCATCTGACCGTATCTCCAACACCAACATCCAGCATCTTTGCCATTTTTTCAGAAATTGATACTTCATCATCCTTAATTTCAACACTGTTCCTGTCATAGTCTGTCGGTGTAATCAAATCTGTTTCGTTGAGTACCAGAAGCGAACCCGATTTTTTGGCAGAACCCGATTCTATTTCAATGGAACCTTCCATTATCTCATCACCGTTGACCTTGGATGCAATATCATCGATTTGGGATTGTGCAGCATCCTCTTCAATCACCAGCTTTGAGTCGTAATGATTGATTTGAGTATATTCCCATTCCTTCAAATCATTCATTCCATCATACATTCCAAATGCACAAACCAATAGCGCAGAGCAACCCATTACTCCGACTATTGTCATCAGTGCCCGGAACTTGTTTCTTTTGGTGTCACGATAATTCCATCGAATATTGAATGACAGATGCTTCCATAATCCCAGCTTTTCAATGAATCCGGAAGATGAAACCTTAGGCACTTTTGGCCTTATGGTATCGGCCGGTTTTTCATCCGAAATGCCTTTGACCGAATAAAATGAAACCGCCAGAGACATTATGACCATCAAGGCAGCAACATATACGAAATTCATGCTCCAGGCCGAATCCCAGGACGGCAGCTTATAGTTTGCACTCATTGACGGATAGAACAATGGAGGCAATACCATCGGCCCTAAAATCAAGCCCAATATTGAACCTGTCAAAACCAGCCAGAACCCATATGAGAGATAATGCAAAATAATTGAATAATTCTTAAATCCGCAAGCCTTAAGAATACCAATTTGAGTCCTTTGATGAGTGATTATCCTCCTCATTGTTGTCAGCAAAATCAGCATTGCTATCAATATGAATACAACTGGGAAAATGTCGCCCATCATCTTATGCTGATCTATTTCATCGGCAAACTGACCGACGCTTGTGTGCTCTGACCTTTCAACAAATGAGCTGTAGTAGCCACCCATATGATAATCCAAAAGTTCATCATAACTTTCAGGATTTCCATCGAATTTGATATTCAATACATTATATGGAACTGCATCTGCTGGAAATGCCTTATGTGAAAGGTATGCAAAACCTATTTTGTTGAAATCGGGAATTATGGACGAGGATGAAGCATGATAGACATACTCCGGAGAGTAACCTATTCCTTTTATCTCTTTTTCAATAGTGTAGTTTTCAAATTCAAAGGTAATGTTGTCGCCGACTTTCAAGCCCTTCGCATCAGCAAAGCTTTTGTCAAGCCATACTCCACCACCATCATTAATATCCAGTTCTTTCCCTTCAATCAGATGGAATTTTGATATTGTATTGTTTTCTACAAAATGCAGAGTAATGTCAGGGTCATTGTCAAAATCCCCCACCGAATCCACTACAACCTGCCTTTCCATTTGAGTGGTTGCACCCAAGCAATCAATCTGGTCCAAAAATAAATCACTAATATTTGCTGAATAAATCCAACCATCAGCCAAGTTAGTGTCCTCATAAAAATTATTACTGTTTACTTCTAGGCCAACAGACTCCCCACCGACACCGGCAAACACAAATACTCCTAAAAATGCCATTAAAAAAATTGATATGAATTGAGCTTTGTGCTTCGCGATGTCTCTCAACATCTTTTTGAAAAGCATACGCTCACCAATCTAAATCTGTGACCTTCATTGGATTTTCATTAACTGCGATACTTTCTATCTGACCATTTTTGATTCTGATAACCTTATCTGCAGCTTCGGCAAGTATTGCATTGTGAGTTACGATAATTACTGTAGTATTTCTGTTGTTACTCATATCCTGGAGTAAATTTAAAATTAGTACACCTGTTTTTGAGTCAAGTGCTCCTGTAGGCTCATCACATAAAAGCATTGTTGGCTGTTTTGCAACTGCTCGTGCAATTGATACTCTTTGTTGTTCCCCACCAGACAATTGTGCAGGAAATTGATCTGCATGGTTTCCAAGTCCCACTGAATCCAGAACGCTTAGACCATCTATATCCACATCCACAATATCCTTCATCAATTCAACATTTTCAATTGCAGTCAAATTTGGAATCAAGTTATAGAACTGGAAAATGAAACCAACATTTTTAGCCCTGTACTCTGTTAACTGATTGTCGTTGAAAGATTCGACATGATTACCATTTACAATGATTTGACCTGAAGTTACTGAGTCAAGCCCTCCCAAAAGATTTAAAAGGGTTGATTTACCAGCACCAGACGGTCCAAGAATTACTACAAATTCCCCCTTATCAATGGTAAAATTAACATTGTCCATAGCTTTTAAAATGTGTTCTCCAGATTTATATTCCTTATCCACATTTTTAAATTCAATAATTGTACTCATCATTCTTGCCTTCTTTTATAATATTTGTTTAATTATACTTTATTAATTTTAGTATTTATATTTAGGCATGCCTAAATATTTTTAACTCAATAACAAAAAAAATATTTTTAATTAAAAAAAACTAATTTAACAAACAATACATATAAAACATTTCAAAACATATAGTATATTATAATAAATAATTATAGGAAAAATCAAATGTCATTCAAAAAAGATGAAATGTTAATACTGCCTGCAGTGGACATTAAAAATGGTAAATGCGTACAGCTTGTCCAAGGCGAACCTGGAAGTGAAATGGTTGAAATAGAAAATCCAGAACGTGTTGCAAAACACTGGGAAGATTTGGGAGCTAAAAACATCCACGTTATTGATTTGGATGGAACCATCAATGGAGTTGCCAGCTTTGATATTATCAAAGACATATTGAACGAAGTTTCAGTTCCAATCCAACTTGGTGGAGGAATAAGAAGCGTTGAATATGCGCGTCAATTATTAGATTTGGATATTGAAAGGTTGATAATCGGAACCATGGGAATTCAAAACCCCCAAACCATTGAAGAGTTGTCAGAAGAGTATGGCTCTGAAAGAATTATGATTTCACTTGACAGCAAGGACAACAAAGTAGTCATCAAAGGATGGCAGGAAAAGATAGATAAAAGTCCAGTTGAACTTTCACAGGAGTTTAAAGAGCATGGGGCAGGAAGCATACTGTTTACCAATGTTGATGTTGAAGGACTTTTGGGCGGATTTTATACAGAACCTGTAGAAGAGCTGAAAAAATCCGTTGATTTACCTATTGTTTACTCAGGAGGAGTGACAACAATAAATGACATTAAAAAATTAAATGAAAGTGGAGTGGAAGGAGTTGTAATCGGTTCTGCACTGTATAAAGATAAAATTGATTTAACTGAAGCTTTAAAATATCAGAAGAGGCAAATATAATGAAGATAATGGCGACCGGAACATTCGACATACTTCACCCAGGCCACGGAGTATACCTTGAAGAGTCAAAAAAGCTGGGTGGAGAAGATGCTGAACTTTATGTTGTTGTAGCTCGTGATGCAACCGTTGAGAGAAGAAAAAGAGTGCCAATTGTTGGAGAAGACCAACGTTTAGAATTGATTAAAATGTTAAAACCAGTAACTGACGCTTTTTTAGGTGATGCAAATGGAGACGTGTTTAAGATTGTTCGAGAAATAGACCCGGACATCATCACAGTAGGAGCAGATCAAAATCATAATATAAACAAATTACAAGAAGCTATCGATAAAAGAGGTTTAAAAGCCAAAGCAATCCGTATTGAAAAATACCGGGACTGTGAACTCGACAGCAGCTGTAAAATTATTAGAAAAATTCAAAATACCGATTTCGAAGGAAAAATAATGGACCATTGTGAAGATTAGGAGATAGATAAAATGTTTAAAGTAGCAATAATAGGCGCAAGCGGATATACCGGTGGAGAACTATTGAGAATGTTGTTGAACCATCCTGAAGTGGAAATAACAGACATTACTTCAAGACAGTATGACGGTACTCCTGCACATAAAATCCACCCACACATAAGAGATTCAGGACTTGTATTTTCAAACAAAAGTCCCTCAGATTTGGATGTTGACGTTGCATTTACCGCAACACCTCATGGAGCATCAATGAAAATTGTTCCTGAACTTTTAGAAACCGGAATGAAAGTTGTTGACTTAAGTGGAGATTACAGATACAGAGATACAGCAGTATATGAAAAATGGTATGGAATGGAACATACAGACAGTGAAAATGAGGGAGTGTTCGGACTTCCAGAACTTTATCGTGACGAAATCAAAAAATCTGACCTGGTTGCAAATCCTGGATGCTTCCCGACAGGAGCCATATTATCATCATATCCACTTGTTAAAAATGGACTCGTTGAAAGAATTGTTATCGATTCAAAAAGTGGAGTCAGCGGCGCTGGAGTTAATGCATCTTCAACCACACATTATCCGAATATTGCAGACAACCTCAACCCGTATAAAATCACATCACACAGACACTCCTCTGAAATCAAACAGGAATTGCATGGATTTGATGAGGTTCAAGTTTCATTTACACCACACCTCATACCAGTAATCAGAGGAATTCAAACAACAAGTCACAGCTTTTTAAATGATGAAAATAAAGATATCACAACAGATGAATTAAGAAAATTATATGAAAAACAATACGGTGAAGAATACTTCATCAAACTTATGGATGAAGGAGAAATCCCTCACTTAAGTTCAGTCAGAGGATCAAACTTTGTCCATATAGGAGGATTTGAAATAGATGACACCGGAAGAATCGTGATGTTATCCTGCATAGACAATCTTGTCAAAGGAGCATCAGGTCAGGCTATTCAAAACATGAACATCATATTGGGCATCAACGAGCAGGCTGGCCTAACACACTTCGGTCTTCACCCATAAATGGAGATTATATAATGGCAACTCTAATCATTTATTATTCCCAAAGAGGAACAACAGACATTGTTGCAAAAACACTGGCAAAAAACTTAAGAGGAAAAATTGTTAGGATTCATGATTTGAAAAACCGTGAAGGATATGCAAATAGGTTTTTATCTGTAATCAGTGCATTTAGAGAAGAAAAAACAGACATCATGCCTGCAAAGATTGATTTGACCAATTTCGATACAATCTATATTGGTTCACCTACCTGGACTGGAAATCCCACTCCAGCAATACTGACCATCATCGACAGATGCAACTTTACAGGAAAGGATGTTGTATTGTTTGCTACAATGGACACAAATCGCGGAAATTCAAACATTGCAAGACTTGAAGAAAAGGTCAAACTGCGTGGAGCAAGAGTCATTGAAAGTTTCAGCATTGCAACCAAAAACAAAAGTCCAGAGCAATTGATCAAAGATACAGAAGCTATAATTGAAATGAAAGACTTAAAAATGTATTCTAGGTAGATCAAATGAAAAAGGATAAGAAAGAACTTAAAATCAGAGCTATTGAAAATGGTACTGTAATTGACCGAATTACTGCCAACAAGGCACTGCACATTCTTAAAATTTTGGAACTTCCAGACAGCGAAACACAAAACATAACAATAGCAATGAATGTCTCATCAAACGAAATCGGCAGAAAGGATATCGTAAAGATTGAAAACAGGGAATTAGACCATGAAGAACTTAACCAAATTGCTTTGATTGCTCCCAAAGCCACAATCAACATTATCAGAAACTATGAACCTGTAAAAAAAGACAATATTATACTTCCGGATAAAATCACATCAATGATTAAATGTACAAATCCGAAATGTATAACAAATTATGAAAATGAACCGATTACACCAAGGTTCAATGTAATCAACAAATATCCGCCAGTCGTCAGATGCCATTACTGTGAAAAATTGATAAAAACAGAAGATATCGATAAGCAATTCGAATAATCTTCTATTTATTTTTTAAATAATCAGCCAGTCTTTTGGACAGTGCAAGTATTGTCAGTATCGGAGGTTTTCCAGGAGATATCGGCAATACGCTTGCATCACTGACATACAAACCATCCATTTCCGTTTGCAGATTTGAATCAACTATTTTTCCAATTGGTGCAGTTCCGCCAGGATGAGCTCCCCTGTAAACTGTTGAACCTATTGTATTTGGGTCAACTCCTGCCTTTTCAAGTATAAAACCTGCAGTAGCAGTTCCTTCAGCCAAAAACCTTATGTCCTGAATGGTATTTATCTTGACCACATCACCATCATCGTCAACATAGCCTCTGCATTCATCAGGAGTCTTGACCATTATGCTTAGGATATCCTTATCACTAACAGAATCATCCGGAATGTTTGCTCGGATAAATGAAGAGAAATGAGGAGACAATACAAAGTTTTCACCTATGACCAGTCCTGCCATCTGAACTTCTGTGTTAAAGTTGATGTCTTTCAAATATCCCCCAACGCTTACAAACGGATCAAAAAAGATTTCCCTGCCGACACCTTCAATGCCTGACTTTCTTAAAATCAATGTTGTTCCGATAGCTCCGGCAGACAGGATAACTGTGTCTGCATAAACTGACTTTTCAATATTGTCTTTGACGTATGTGACGCCACATGCCTTGCCTTCATCTGAGAGAACCTCGATTACTTCGGCATCACATATCAGTTCGGCACCATTTTCTACCGCCAAATCCACAAAGTCCTTTCCGGACCATTTTGCATTGACAGGACATCCAAATGCGCACTTTCCACATTGAACGCAGTCCTCTTCCCGAATGGCTTTAGGCATTTTAAGAGTTTTCAATCCCAACTCACGGCCTGCATCCAAAAATGCCTGAGTTCCACGACCAATATGTGAATCATCAAGCTGATGGACACCCACCAGTTCCTCAACATATTTATATGCGTCACTCAAATCGACACCGAAATCAAGCAGTTCCTCATCCAAAGCCCTTACCATATTTGACATGGACACGATTGTCGCACCACCAATACATGTGGTTGTCAACAGGTCCACATCATCGGAATACTTATCATAATAGTTAAATGCATCACCTGATTCTATATACGGCCCTTTTTCTATAATTGTAACCGGAACATTATCCTTTGAAAGTTCATATGCTAAAATTCCTCCACCTGCACCAGTACCTACAATAATTACCATTAAATCACCAAAAAAATAAAAATATAACAATTGACATATTTAATTTTATAATATAAAAATCTTACCCATCATGAAAATATTGGGCGAGAAATAAAAAATAATTAACTATATTTAGGTAAACCAAAAAAATATAATATGGCGATAAAATGAAAATTTCAAGAATTTTAATCACAGCACTGATTTTAATCTGTGCAATAGGAATTGTCTCAGCGACAGACATTAACAAGCTACAAATGCCTAGCGATTTTACCAATGCGGGAGGTGGCACCTATGCCAATGACCCTGCAGGTGTAGAAATCGACGTCTACAAAGATCATGCAACAGACTTCATTAAAAACGATTCTTCATTGAAATATACTGTAGTGCCGGGCAAAATCAAGAATACATTCAACTTTACTGATGAAACCAACAATATGACAGGAATAGTTGAAATCGTTAAAATCGATGACAAACCTGTAGCAATTACAATTTGGGGCGACATAGGCGGAAAGAATACCGATTTGGAAAAATTCACTAGCCAACTAGAAGAAGTCAACAAACTAAACAAATTAGAACCTGTTGATGCATCAACATTATGAGAATAATGCATTTGCATTATTTTCCTTTTTTTATTTTTTAAAAATCTTCCATTTATTACCAAATACCCTAATTTTAAAAAACTTTTATTAACATTAAAATTAACATATATAACATTAATAAAAATTTGAGGGATGAAAAAATGGAAGAGCATATTTCATTATTTGAAAACATAATTGAAAAGACAATCCCAAAAGTTGATTACATTGACATCAGAGCAGGAATAAGTGACAATACATCAATATTAATGAAAGATGGAAATGTAGATGAAATTAACACCGGAATGAGCTTAGGAGCAAGAATAAGGGTGTTAAAAAATGGAGCATGGGGATTTGCATATACAACAGACTTATCTAACTTAAATGAAATTACCGAAACTGCAATCCAACTGTCAAATTCACTTACAGGAGACGTGGAGTTAAGTGAAAGTGAAGTCATAAAAGACAAGGTTGAAGTTGACGTTAAGATACCGTTTAAAGACATTTCAATTGAAGAGAAAAAGGAAATTCTAAAGCAGGCAAATGATGCCGCAACAATCGATAAGGTCAACAGTACCACCGTAGGCTATTCGGACGGTGAAATCAATGAACTTTTCATGAACAGCGAAGGCAGTGAAATCCAGACAAAAACAAGCAAAGTGAGAATGGCTTTGAATGCCTCTGCAACCGACGGTGAAATAATTCAGTTCGGACATGGGAGCTTAGGCGGAGTCAAAGGATTTGAAGTTATTGCCGATGCAGACATTGAGGAATTCGGAAGAGAAATTGGTGAAAAGGCCGTAAGATTGCTTGATGCAAAACCTGCGCCTTCCGGAAGATTTCCAGTAATAGCTGATCCACAATTGACCGGAGTATTGATACACGAAGCATTGGGCCATGCCGTTGAAGGAGACTTGATTTTGCAGAACGATTCTATCCTTAAAGGCAAGCTCGGAGAAATGATAGCCTCAGACATCGTCAACATCTTCGATGATGCAAGCAAAAAGGACGGATTTGGATATTACCCTTACGATGTTGAGGGAGTCAAGACAAAACCTAACCAATTGGTAAAGGACGGAAAATTAATTTCACTTCTAAATTCAAGAGAAACCGCATCAAAATTAGGAATGACCTCTTCCGGAAATGCAAGATCAATCATTGCCGACAAACCAATTGTTAGAATGAGCAATACTTACCTGCAGCCGGGAGACAGCACATTTGATGAATTGATTGGAGACATACCTGACGGAATTTATCTTAAAGGTTCCAGAGGAGGACAGGTAGATACCGGCAAAGGAATTTTCCAATTCAACGCAGCAGAAGGTTATCTAATCAAAAACGGTGAACTCAAAACACCCCTCAGAGACGTTTCATTGTCAGGGAATATTTTAGAAACCTTGAAAAATATCGATGCCATTGGAAATGATTTCGAATTGACCGTAGGATTCTGTGGAAAAGACGGTCAAACCGCACCAGTAGGTGATGGCGGACCACATACAAGAATTTTAAATGCATTAGTTGGAGGAATGGGATAATGATAAGCGATGAATCAGGGCAATATTTGGTAGACATAGCTAAAAAAACAATATTACATTATTTGGAAACTGGAGAAAGACTGGAACTTCCTGATGACTATCCGGAAGAGCTCGATGAAAAACTAGGTGTTTTTGTTACATTAAATGAAAACAACGATTTAAGAGGCTGTATCGGATATGCGGAACCTATTGAACCTGCAATAGTTGCAACAATCGAAGTTGCCATTGCAGCTGCATTCAACGACCCAAGATTTCCAAAAGTAACCGAAGACGAATTCGAAAAATTGGACTTTGAAGTTACAGTATTAACCAAACCGGAAATAATTTATGTGGCTCATCCAGACCAGTACATGGATGAAATCGAGATTGGACGTGACGGACTTATTGTACAGAAAGGATATTCCAGAGGATTGTTGCTTCCTCAAGTGGCAGTGGAAAATGCACTTGATGAGGAAAACTTCCTGGAACACACCTGCATGAAAGCGGGAATCAGTGCAGACAGCTGGATGGATGAAAGCTGTGATGTGTACAAGTTCCAAGGACAAATATTTAAATAGTGATTAAAATGATGATACCATCTGAAATATCAATTACTTTTCAAGTGCTCTCTCACTCTACCTTTTATAATATCAAATTATAAAAGTGTTAATTATGGATAACGAGCTACTTGAAAATATATTTATAACAAACAACTATTCACACGAAACACGAAAAGTGAATAGGTCAGTAATGAAGAAGTATTGTGAATTCTATGGTATGAACCTTCAGGAACTGCTTGATGAAGCGGAAAAAGATGAAGCAGACAATGTCAAATGGAAACACCGCCGTGTTAAACATAAACTGCTTAAATACAGACAATTCCTTTTAGACAAATATTCTATAAACACAGTTAGAATACATATGTCTGTCGTCTCAAAATTTTACAGATTTTATGACATCGAAATCAATCCCCTACCAAGATTGAACATGAAAGCTGTGAAAAAACCAACACCCATCTATTATAAAGATTTGCCTGATAAGGAAATCATAAGGGAAGCTTTAGCAATTTCCCCACCTGTAATGAAAGCTATAATATTGTTTTCCTGCTCAAGCGGTTGTGCCAGAGCCGAAACATTGAGCCTGACAATTCAAGACTATATCGATGCATTATCTGAATATCTACCGAACAAAAGAATGAACATCTATCAGATAATTGATTATCTGAATGACAATGACAATGTGATACCTACCTTTAACCTCAGGAGAATTAAAACAAACAAGTATTACACTACCTACTGCAGTCCTGAAGCGGTTAAAGCCATCAATGCATATATTCTGACAAGGACAGACAATGTAACTCCGGAAAGCCAACTGTTCAGGATGTATGAAACATACTTTATTGGATATTTCCAGAGAATCAATGATGAACTTGGTCTCGGCAGAGTCGGACATTACAGCAGATTCAGAAGCCACATGCTCAGGAAATTCCATGCTTCAGCATTGTACAATGACGGCATGAGTTTGGATAACGTGAACGATTTGCAGGGCAAGGCCAAAAACAAGACCGACCAGGCTTACTTCATGATCAATCCTGAAGATTTGAAATATGAATATATCAAGCATCTGCCAGCCATTACAATAAATACCGATGTCGAAAAACTGTCCATCAAATCTCCGGAATATATGCAGATGGAAAAGGAAAATAATGAATATAAACAAAAAGTTGAAAGAATGGAAGCTAATATAGCTAACATCATGGAACGTCTGGGCCAGGAGGAAGCAAAATAGCTTTGTTGAATTTGGTGGAAATTATACTTTCCACTATCTTTTCTTATTTTTTTCTAAACACCATAAAAACATTATTGCACCATTTTTATTATTAACTGAAAAGTAAAAAACTATTTTTGATTATATAAAGCACATTATCAATAGCTTATGATATAAAAGTGATTGTGAGAAATAATTTTAAATCTGTGCATTTGGATGGAACCATCATCAAATTTTCAAGATAAATTGCACTTATGATATTATACATTTGATATTTTCTGACTTCAAATTTTGATTCAATGTTTAGAGAATTTTGGAAAAATACATGCCTTACCTTCAAGTATAACATTGTAATAAATGAACGATTAAGCCAAAAATAGAAAGCAAAATGTTTATATACACAAAATAACAGACTATGATTAGCCATTACGAAGTGAGGACAATTTTTATGAGTGAGAACAATTTTTCACACTCGTACAACTTTTCTTTTGTGAGGGCTGAAAATCAATATCTGGAGGTAAAATATCAAGAAAATAACAGGAAAAAAAGATCATTAAAAAAGGATTATAAAAAAATAATTTTATTTGAATAACGAGCTAATAAATATTATTTTTCATTATAATCCTAAGGGGTCAGGTAAGAAAAATAAAAATAATTAGACACGTCGCGAAACAATGTTAAAAATTAATACTTTTCAAAACTTAACCCAGTTTCTAGTTTATTTTAAGGAATATATAAACATTTGTAAATTAAAAAAAGCAGTGTTTATCTTGTACTAAATATTCGGTAAAGAATTGAAAACTATTTTTAACAACATACTATTTTTTATTTTTCAAAGACTTCTGACTCCTATTGAATTTTAGACCGTTGATCATTTACATCCATTCACGAGATGGGAAAATAGGAGATACAAAAAATGTGTGAAGTAATAAAACCCCGGCCCAATGAAATAATAATTTTCAATAATTTCAGGGCACTTGAAGAATGCATTGCCGAAATTCAGGAAACTGAAAACATACGCAATGAAAGGGAATTCTTCCAGTCATACAGAATCAAAATAATGAAACTGGATTAACACAAGAGACGATGAATTAAAAAATATAACAGGAGTCTAAAATCATGTTAGAACAAGAAGTAAATGGGAAAACACATGTCTTAGTCCCAAAAGACATATGGGACGACATAATGGCAATGTTCAATGAACATTTGAATAAAGGTGAATAGAATGGACAGCTATTTGCCAGATTGCGGAATCGAACATAATCAGTTCGAAGACAACTACCACGGCATCCTTACCCACAGCGGTGAAATCAAAGTTGCCAAAGGTGATGTTGAACAGGAAATCCTCTACATTGACGATGACGGTATCGTATTGGTGGACGGCGGCAAAAAGGCATACCAGACACTAATCCATACCAAGCTGTTGGCACTAATCCAATATGCAAAAGCTGGAGATATCGGACTCATCAAGTTCATAAGAGGAGAGGCTTTCATTGTCGGATTCAGGAAAAAAAGGAGTGACTGATATGGAAAGTACACTTCTTGAAATGCAGCAAAAACTTACTGATGGATACTGCATCGGTTTTCACTATGCAAATGAAGGCATTCATTTTCTGCTTTCAAAATCAGATGAATTCCATTTGCTGAACGAAAACACAATAGTAATCCACAGGAAAAACGGAACAATCCAAATAATCAACCTGAACTTCATCAGTGAAATTCGCATCATAAGGAAGTCATACAGATGAGCAAACCAGCAAGATTATATCCGAAAAAGGAAATGAAGTTGAATCCAAAAGTGATTTGGATTGGAAGTATAATATTCGCCATAGCTATCGGATGGTTTGGAATAACTATCTCAAGCTTTGGAACATTATAAAAGGTGAAAGAATGGTAAAAGCCGAATTAATAGAAAATCCAACAGAAAGTGAAATAGTCAAAGTCGATACCATCCCTGATGTCGATGTTGCAATTGAGCAATGGGACGCATATCAGAGACTATGCAAAGGATTATTGAATGACAGTGACTATCAGGAAATAATTGTTAAAGAAAAAGATGAAAACGGAAACTACGTTAAAGTGAAAAGACACTTCAAGAAAAAGTCAGCATGGCAGAAACTCTCCCGTGCATTCAATGTCGATACCGAAATAGTGGATCGTGAAATTGAGCGAACAAAAATGGGAAGAGTCAGAGAAGCTTATTACTGCGTTAGAGCATCACTTCCAAATGGCCGCAGCGTTGAATCAGATGCATTATGCTCAAGATCCGAGAAAGGAAAGGACAAGGTTTCAGACCATACCATAATGTCAACTGCAAAGACACGTGCTACAAACCGTGCAATAGCTGAACTCATTGGAGCAGGAGAAGTGTCAGCAGAAGAAATGTCAGCTGAAAAGATTGCAGGACAATCAAAATTTCTAAAAGAGGACAATAGCTAGTTCCTCTTTTAATATTTTTAGGAGAGAATTAAAATGAGCTTTGAAAACACTAAACAAACAATATTTACAGGTACTCAATTGGATTATGAAGAAATTGTAGAAATTCCGGAAGGATATGAAAAAGCAGAATTAAAAGACTTTGAAGATGGAACCCTAATCAGAGGTAGGCCTGAAATGGCTTCCGTCTCATCATTCACTTTCGATGATGACGGTGAGGAAAAAACAGTCAACAGATTCAAATTATACATCTTTCAGGATGCAGACAAAATATATGTTGAAATCAATGTTAATCTTAAAAATGATGGAGACATCCACAAAAACGTCAGAAAAGGAAGTGTATTATTTGATTTCTTAACCAGCATTCTTGAATTGGAAAATGCAGGTTCAGTTGGCAAATCCAATATTTTAAGAAATGTTGATCTTTCCGAATACCGTGAATTCGTAAACAGGTTAAGTGAAATGACTATTCAAGTCAAGGAAAGATCCGGAACCTACACATTCTACAGTTTCATTGTGAGGGACGTTCAGGTATAGGTAATTAAAATGAGTGAAGGAAGTTCAGCCATACAAATCAAAAAAGCCATTGGTAATGTCTATAAACCGGATTATGAGTTTACATACTTTAAAAACATAATCAGTGCTTTCTATTTGCAGGGTACAGACCCAGAAGTTGTAGAAAAAATTCTTACTGAATTATACAACCAGCTTCCTTCTCATGAGAAAACATTGGATGAAATCATTAAACTCTTCGAAGACATTTATTTGGGCGATGAAAATCCAAACAGTGGAATAAAAGGCATTGAAATGTTCATTTCAGATAAATATGACAAAAAGACCAGTGTTTTGGTGGGGCGTGAATTGAATAGGGCAATCATACCATATGATACCAATAAGATTTACAAACTCCAAACCGGCTCCAACAAATACATTGTCATGGACTACAGGAACAATGAAGTCACCACACAGACAATCGAATGGAAAAAGGGAAATGAAGTGGCTGATTACACCAGAGTACTGTTTTGCTATCCTATGAGGATTACAATACATGACAATCCGATAAGTGAAGCCGGGAGAACCTTCAGCATCGAATGGAGAACAACAGACGGAGGGCATTTCCATACCAAAGATATGAACATCGTTGAAATTGAACATTATCTCATTGAACATGGTTATGTCCTCTCACGTTACCAATCCAAAGATGTTGTTCCTGGCTTGATTCAAATAGCTATTGAAAACAATTTGGCAATAATCAAAAACGAAATAGAAACTCCTGGTTTCTACTATAACGATGAAACCAAAAGCCTGACAATAGTTGAATTTGAATTAAGAGAATCCGACATTAACAAAATGAATATGGCCTTGGATTTGATTGAAGATTTAAGAAATTATTTCATAGGTCAGGAAGGAAAGCTTGCAACAACTCTAAAGCATGCTATGATTGTTCCTTTCGGTTTTGCCAAAAAACAAATGGGATTGCCGTTGGAAAACTTAATTCCATATATGTTCCATTTCGGAAAGGGTGGGAGTGGTAAAACTACTCTTGCCCGTATTGGAGCTTACTTTTATGGCGAACCTGACAGTGAAACTGATATTGGAGGGTCTGAATTCGATACCGTTCCAAGAATTGGTGCCCAAATATCAAAATCCACATTTGGATTAATTATCAATGAACCTGTTGGTGTGTTCAATTGTAAAAGCTGCACGGAGACATTGAAAACCTGTGTGGAAAGGACAAATGCAAGACGCAGATATGAGGGAAGGAACTTAGCTATTATCCTTGCCTTATCTACCTTGTCTTTTACATCCAATAGCCCTTTACCCAATGTTGAAGGTTTGACAAGAAGATTTGTTCAGCTAATGTATACTCACAGTGAGAAAAAAACAGATGATGAGAAAAGGGAATTTATGGAGCATTTCCAAATGAACTCTCCCAAAGATTGTCTGTTTCATCATTTGAAGTATCTTGCGGACTTTGTGGTGAATGAAATTAACGAGGATATAGAATTGTTAAGACTGCCTTGGCAGGAACTAAGCAATGAACTGATTAAAAGAGCATATGCCAAATGTGAACGTGAATGTCCTGATTGGCTATTGACATTTGCCGAATCAGTAACCCCTGAAGATCTGGACGATGAAGAAATAGAATATCTGAGAATGTTTTTCATTGACGAGATCAACAAGCACAACAAAAGCATTAAGGTCTATTCAGCAGAAGACGGATATCCGATAAAATATCACGACTATTTCACAGATTCTGTTAAAGACTCAAATGACTTCTATGAACGTGTCTTTAACATTATCAATGAGCGTCTGATACCTTATATGGTGCTGCATCATGGCCGTGATGGTCTTGACTATGTCTGCTTTACAAGCGGTCTTAAAAAGGCATTGAAAAACGCTAATGAAGTGTGTTATGACGTGAAGGGAATTGCTGAATTATTAGGTTGGGAATACAAATCCGTTAAAATACCCAAATCTACAAAAGTTATGATTGTCAGGTTTGATAAGTTTTTAACATTCCTATATCCGAACTTAAGTGAAAAGGAGGTCAATAAATAAAGTAACTTGCAAGGTAACTTTTGGTAACTTGAGGTAACCTGAGGCCCAAGTTACCTCACCGAAAAAATTTAAATGATTTTTAGCCCTTTATTTTTTGATTAAAGCTATTTAAACTCATTTAATTTTTTCACATTCTGAGGTAACCTGACACCCCAGGGGAGGGGGCCTATAGTAGTGAAAAATACTTGTGTTTGCCAGGTTACTGGGTTACCAAGTTACCTTATTTTGATAAGTTACCAGGTTACTGGGTTACTTTAGAAAGCGAGCTGATAACTATGATTAAATGTGACTGTTATCCAAATCATGAAATCTGCAAAAACAAAAACACATGCGAATTTTGGATACCACTAAATCAAAAACTAGTATATCGCCAAATATCTTATGAGCTATTTCAATTAGAAATTTTAAACCAAAGAAAACAGGACTACTTCAAAATACTGTCTGAAATAAAACAGGGAGTATATACTGAAACAGTAAATGGTAAAAGTGTTCCTAAAAAGAATGTATTGGGAGAGGACATACTTGAACCTAAACATGTACAAATTGGATTGAATTATAATGTCATATGTCAAGACATTACTGATACAGAAAGTATACTTAGGGAATTAAGACGAATAGAACATGACATATTAAAAATATTAAAAAAAAGAGTTGATGAATAGCTATTATATGGAATATCACCTATCATATTAACTCTTTGAGTTTAAAATTCTTCAATTAATACGCCAACGCCAACATGAAGCTGGTCAAAAGGAACCAAAAGTTGCACAATCCGGATTCACCATTGCTGATTGGTGATGTTAATGAGAGTGATGTTGTAAAAGAGATTAATGAACCGAGCTATATTGATTCTCAAACTAGGTTGTTCTAAAGTATTTTTTTTAGGAAAATTGTCGAATAAGTTACATTTTTCAGATGTTTGTATCTTTTAAAAAGTCAATTATATTCATGTGGTGTATTCCATTTTTTGAATAATCCCAATTATCAAGTGTTACGACATATTTAAGGTAGTTATCATTAATTTTTTCCAAACTTCTAAACTCTCGATTTCAATGGTAATTTTGTAATTTCTTCTAAGAAGTTCTAAAAAAACAATATTTTCTAAAATTTTCCCTCTTGATTTATTAAATCCTGTTTGGATTTCATAAAATCCGGAATCGATACAATAGTACTTCTCATTTGTTGTTAATATTTTTTTAGTTTTGATTTCTTCTCTTTTTGATTTAATTATAATATATGCGTCTTCAATTTGTTTTAGATAATTGCTAATTGTATTTGTTGAAACAGATATCCCTTCATGTTTTAAAAAATTTCGAATGGAGTTAACAGAAAAAATTTCACCGGTATTTACTATTATAAATTTAATCAGTCTTTCTAAAAATACAACATCACGAATGTTGTTTCTTGAAATAATGTCTTCATTGAAATTTAGAGTTCTTGGAAGACCGCCATATTTCATATATTCATTAAATATTTTTATTTCATCATTTGAAGTTATTTGCCCATTTTTCATTTTATGATATTCTAAAATTTCATTAAAAGAAAAAGGAAACATTTCTATTTTAATGTATCTTCCTGAAAGTAGTGTTGCGAGCTCTCCGGATAAAATTTCCGAATTTGAGCCAGTTATATAAATGTCAGCATCTAAATCAATCCTATATGCATTAATGCTTTTTTGCCAGTCTTTAATAAGTTGGATTTCATCAAAGAATAAATAAATTTTGCCTTCAACGTTTTGTGTTTCGTTAAAAATAAAATTGTTCAGGTCTTCATGTGTTTTAATTTTATCGTACTTTGCAGATTCTAACGGGAGATATATTATATTGCTATCATTAATTCCATTTTCTTTAAGTTCATTTATTATTTGCTTTAAAAAATAGGTTTTACCTGATCTTCTAAGGCCTGTGATAACTTTTATCTCTTCTTCATC
>ONQL01000050.1 GCA_900319985.1 uncultured Methanobrevibacter sp.
TTGAAATTAAAGAAAAATTAGAACGAATTTTTATCGAAGTTAAATTTCAAGTGTAAAAAAATAAAATTTGAAAGAAGCCTATAAAATTTTACAGACTCATAATACTCACAAAAAACATTAATTCTAATTAATATTATTAAATGTATCAAATAGATATTTATCTTAAAGCTATGTTCAAGACTATCTTTTGTAATACACCATCAAAGCCAGTGCGGCAATTATGACCGCAGTTGCAATCAAACCGGATTCCGGTCCAAAAGTCCCTCCGGTAACTATATTTTGACCCACTTGTTCAAATTTTAACAATGAAGGTGTCGGATTGCCGCTTACACTGAATCCGAATATTGCACCCTGTGAAAAATTCCATGCAGTATGGGTGCCACCGCAAATCCAGACATTGTCAAATCTCAAAAACATGACTGCAAATAGGGTTCCGACCAGGAAAATATTGACTACAGACATCATATCGAATCCTACATTTAAAGCATGAGGAAGAATGAAAATAATATTGGATACCAATATTGCAATCAATAGGCTGTGCCTTTTAGAAAAGTAGGTTAAAGTCCAGCCCCTAGTGCAGATTTCCTCACCGAAAGACTGAATGGTGAAACCAATTAAAAAGGGAAGCAGATAAATAGCTTGTGAAAAATCAAAGCCCCTGAAAGTGAATTGTCCCAATGCAAATCCTATCGCCACAACAGCCAGAAACATTAAAAAGCCTATCGATGCACCCATTAATGTCGAGGATATTGCATTGCCTTTGGAAAATCCGACACTTCTCCAGCTGCGCTTTTCAATTTTTGTGACATAAATGTATATCAATATAGGAATCAAAGCAAATGAAAATAAACTGATGAATGAATTGGCAATATCTGGCCCGAGAATATAGCCAAACATTGTCCAAACAACAACAAGGACAACATATAATATTAAAAATAAGATGATATAGATGCCCATTTCCTTAGCCAAAGACATCTCTTCAACATTTTCACGAGCCTCTTTTAATGTTACAGATTGTACTGCAAATTTTTTAATGACATCGAACATGACCAACCATCCACTAAGCGCTGTTCATACTTTGTATCGAGCACTATTTATATTTTAGTATGAATGGCTTCTCAAAGCGACAATTGAAAAACGTGAAAAATGACCCCATTGAAAAAAAGAGATTAAAAACGAGGTCATCAATCACATTGGAATTTTGTCATACTTTTAGCTTTTATTTGAAAAATCTTTTTTGCAAAAAATTATTACAAATAAAAAGGCATATGTCCCACCCGCCTGCCCTAAACTATAAAATATCTTCAAATTACTTGAAAATACACATTGTTTCGTCCCTATTCATGTCATGATAGAATTCCGCCTTGTCCTCATCGAAGTCTATGACCTGAATCATGTCATATATCTCATCACCCAAATTGGGATTTATATCCCTTAGGACATTTGGATAACCGTAAATCATGTCCCTGTTAAACTCTATTTTTTTGTCGTTTTCAAACAATGCGCCGTAGTATATTTCCGCCTCTACCAGATCCTGAAACATGTGGCTTCCGAAAGACAGCTCAGGCATATAACCAACTTCACTGTATGATTCCTCCAGTATTGCGGAAAAATGGCTGATGTCTGCAAAGACAACTGGAATGCCCAGCTCAGGCGAGGAGGTGCCTATTCTTCCGGGAACTATCAGAATGGCAGTTCGGTCATTGTTTTTGCAGTAGGCATTTACTTCACTTATTATTCTTGAAATTGAGCTTTTTTGAGCGTAGGGATATTCATAATACTTATGAGGGTCAACATAGCATATTGTGTCGATTTTGTTTTTACGTGACATTCCCATGGAGGATTCCTTGATATGGAAGAACACATTTTTGTCCTCAGGCATTTCAATAGCTTCATTGTTTGTTGAAACCTGAAGCGGACGGCACTGGAGAAGGTTTATGTTGAATGAACTGTCCTCACCGACATTTACAGTATACTCGATGTCAACCGGATAATCGTATGCAGTTTCAAGAGTGCTTAGAATTTCCTTCATCACATCAATGAATTCGGAATTTTTAACCAGACCCTCACAATTGACGAACACTATTTCACGGCGTTGGCCACGTTCCCGAAGCATTCTTTCAGCTTCACGGTCATGTTCCACCAAAACCCTTTTGGAATACCTTGGAATTACCTCGAGACCATCATCAACAGGAATGTCGTGGAGACTAATCTGTTTAAAGTCTATGACATCAAGATAATGCTGCGAATACCTGTGCTTTTCCTTGATATCCTTCATCAGAGTCACTTCGGGCTTATCAAGATTTATGATTCTTGGATAATCCTTTTTAGTCCTGTCCACTGCCTTTGTACCAAGGCCCATTACAAGCCTCAGCATTCCCTTGCTGTTGTCCATATCCGGAAGGGGAGAATAGGGACTGTATGAAAATCCAACACCTGCAGCGGTCGGGAAAAGATAATTGCCATAGTATGAACCTGAAACCCTTTGAACCAGAAGAGCCATCTGCTCATCCACGTCATCGAGATTGTTCAGTTTCCTGTACTCAAGAGCGGAAACGTTCATTGTACTTGAATATACAACCTTCACAGCATCTTCAAATGCTGCCAGACGGTCTTCAAGAGACCCCCTGTTTACACAAAAGACAGATTCGTATTTTCCTGCAAAGGCATTTCCGTATCCGTCCTCAAGAAAACTGCTTGAGCGCACAATAATCGGGTTCTGGCCGAAATAATCCAGTATCTTTATGAATTCCTTTTTGATTTCATCAGAGAATGTTCCGTTTTTAAGACCTTCTTCAAGCTTTTTGCCGTACTCATAATAGCCCTCTTCGGTTCTCTGTTTTACCCTGAGGTCCCACAGGTCATTTGAAACGATATATGTGTAAAACAAATCGGAACCTATGTAAAATGAATCGTCAGGCTCAAAAACGTTATTGTACAAATCAGGACAGTTCTTTTCAATTATCTTTCTTGCAAGAAGCATTCCGCAGGATTTACCTCCCACAGATCCGCTTCCAACACGACGGTCATAGATTGTGGTGTAATCCTCAAATGTGAAATATTCCTTGATTTTGGAAAGCATCTTCTCGTCTTTGGTCATCATGAGTTCGCAGATCTTGTCGCACTCCTCATCGATGTTTTCACCATCATCATGCTTCATTCTAACCTGAAGCATATACCGCTCCCAGCTGTCCAGAATCTGACCGTTCTGATACTTGTCGGAATCATTTATTGTCTTGTAGTACTTGCTTACTTCATGGCCATCTTGAAGAACCTTGACTGAACCTGTCTGAGGGTTGAACTTGTGTCCCAAAAACATTGTCTGAGAGTATCTGTTCCATACCTTCAGAGGAGAGACATAGACCTCATCAGGAGAATTTGAATAGACATTCAGGAATAGCTGTGTTGTTTCACGGATTTTTGCTATGGCATCATAGGAATGCCTTCCGCGAATAATCGGGAAGTATGCTACAGTATCCAGCTGGAAGAGAAAGGGACAGGTAACCTTAAAGAAGTTTCCCATCATCAAATCTGTTGACCAGACCGCCTGAAGGTCACTTAAGCAGTCAAAGACATAGAATGCGTCGAATCCTTCAAGCTCTATGATTCTGTGAACCTCAAGGGTGAATGTTTCAAACTGGTTGTATGGATTTACCTGATATATCTTGATTCCGTCACGTTCAATCATGCAGAATTCTGTGTCGGGATTACTCTGTTCTGCCTCAAGCAGTTCGAAATCCTCATCTGTCATTTCTATCAGAGGAGGGTGATTGGCGAAACGAATATAAATCAGGTTTCTGCCGTCCTCCTTCGCCTGTTTTATATAGGGATTGACGAAGTATGAAAATTCATTCAGATTTGTAACGTTCCAAACCACATTGTCCCCTAATCTAATATTATCCAAAGCCTTGTCAAGGCCAGGAATTCCTGTTTTAATTCTATCGAATGCCGCCATAACAATATCTCCCAAATTTAATATTAAAAGACTAATTTCTCACCATAGGCACACCTGTCAGTTGTGAAGCTTCCACAGTCAATGCAACAAGGTCCTGACGTTCAAGCTTTTCAATGTCAGTGTTTCCTGCCTGCTGGGTCAGGGAAGTAACTTCCTGAGTCATTGCATCAATATAGTTTGCAACCTGCTGACCTTTTCTTACAGGATCAAGCCTTCTTCTAAGCATCCTTTCCTGTGTTGCAATTCCCTTTGGACAGATTCCTTCAGAACAGCTTTGACATACCTTACATCCTATGGAAATCAGTGCAGAGGTAGCGATATATACCGCATCAGCACCCAGTGCTATTGCCTTTGCAACGTCAGCACCTGAGCGGATACCACCTGCAGCCACAAGGCTCACTTCGCTTCTCAGATTTATGTCCTTCAAGGCGTCATCGGCCTTTACGATTGCCTCGATTGTAGGAATACCTGCATGCTCTGTAACCACTTCAGGTCCGGCACCGGTTCCTCCCTGCATACCGTCGACCACAATGATGTCTGCACCTGCCTTAGCTGCAATCTTTACGTCCTGCTCGACTCTGCCCGCTGCGAACTTTACAATGATAGGGATTTTCCAGTCGGTTATTTCCCTAAGCTGGTCGATTTTCATTCCCAAATCCTCAGGACCTACAATATCCATGTGTCTTGCGGGACTCAAAGCAGAGGTTCCTTCAGGAATATTACGCACCCTTGCAACTTCTGCAGTCACCTTATGGGCAAGCAGATGTCCGCCCATACCGGATTTTGCTCCCTGACCTATCTTGATTTCGACAGCTTCAGCATTGTTGAGATAGCTTGCAGACACACCGAAACGGCCTGAAGCGTATTGGGCAATCAGTTTATCGGCGAAATGTCTCTCTTCGGGAAGCATTCCTCCTTCACCAGTGTTTGCAATTGAACCTGCCTTGCTGCTTCCAATGGCCAGCGCAATTTTTGCCTCCTTACTCAACGCACCAAAGGACATTGCACCGATCATGATAGGAGTGGCTATTTCAATCGGATTTTCAGCAAATCTGTCTCCAAGCACAACTGAAGTCTTGCAGGGTTCCCGGTATGAATCTATCGGAGGCCTTGAAACCTGTGCAGGCAATATGCTCAAGTCATCGAATGTCGGGATTTTTTTAGTCAGACCGCAGCCCCGAACCTTATATGAACCGGACTGGCTTTTACGCTTGATTTCAACCATTGTTGAATTTGACCAGACCCCTCTTCCTTCATCGGCAAGAGGTCTGACATATATCGCATGTGTCGGACACATTTCTTCACATATCTTGCATCCTACACAATTTTCCTGACGAATCGGAAGCGGTTCGTCATTGATTACCTCATAAACATCATGAGGACAGTTTGAATAGCAGCTGTAACAGTTCTTACAGGCGGACTGTTTAGGGTTATCACACAGATACCAGCAGCAGCCCGGCCTGTCATTATTCTGCTTGCATATCTCAATCTTACGCTCGACAGTAAATGACATTTAATTTGCCCCCTCTTTTAAATCGTTCAGCGGTTTGAATACAGGACAGACAGAATACTTTGTTCCTCCGGATTTGACAACCTCATCAATCGCATTGGTTATTTTTGCATATGGCTTCCATGCCAAATCGTCCTTTTTATCGACAATCAATGCATCGGTTACAATCTTGTTTGACAAGAGATAATCCAGGAGAGTTGTGACTATGGAACCGTCCTGGCCCTGAGTGTGCTTGATGGATTTGACTGAAAGTATCTTTATATAATCGCCTATCGGCTTTGAGTTGTCGTTTCTCAAATCCTCATGTATGAATGTTCTCGGACAGACCCTGAAGCATGCATGACAATCAGAAGGACATTCCCCTCTTTTTTGAGGTTTTGTATCGTCAATTGTTATGATATTTTCACTGCAGGCATATTCGCATGCTCCGCATAGAACGCATGCTCCAACATCAATGACATTGGCTTTCAGGTCCATGAAGTTGGACTCTGTGTTTTCCTTATTGATTGAGCTGTCTGATTTGTCTCTTTGATAGAGTACCGGACGGGCCAAAAATTCCCTTCTTTCAATGTTTTCAAGATTTTTGGAAATCTTAGCTTCCGCAAGCCTGTTTAAGAGTTTGAATTGTGATTCTGTAAGGTCTCTTGCCTTGATGAATTCCTGTTTTATTGCACCGTCAACTATTTCCTCGCCCTTTTTGGTTCTGATTATCAGTGTTGACCAGCCCTCATCTGATCCTATGGATCCTATTGAAATGTCTGAGGTCTCTGATGTAAGTTCAACACAGATGTTGCAGTTTTTTCTTATAATCCTTTTTGCTACGGAGAGAGGTATCTTCACTGTCTGCCTATTTTTTAACAGAAGAAATACGAATCCCTTGTCAATCTGGAATTTTTCAACGTCCTCCATTTTCAAATCGTATTCATCCAAGAGATTTACGAAGTACCTGTATGAAAAATTCTCCATACAGAATAAGCCCAGTTTAACATCAATAGGGCTGTCAGTATAATATTGCAGTTTAGATGCTGCCATAATTTCACATGGTGTTCCAACCATAGCTATGCTACGTTTACTCATTTTTTTAGCTCCTATTGCATATTAACAATTTTTTTAAAGTTTGTATAATCTATATCTGTAAGTTCAAAGCCGTATTCGGTTAAGATTTCTTTAAGCTCCTTTTGGTCTTTAAGAGTAGTTTTTTCCATAACGGCATTCTTTCCAAGGCTTTTCACATTTCCAAGAACGTATATGGTTCCCCTCATGATTGACTCGCCGACATCATCTGTCACATCACCCAGTATTATGAGCTTTCCGCCCATCATGAGAAGTCCTGTCATGTATCCGCTGTTTCCGCCGATTATGACAGTTCCGCCTTTCATGATTTCACCTGTTCTTGAACCTGTGCTTCCTTTTACTATTACAGTTCCGCCATATATTCCCTGTCCTGCACCGTCTCCGGCAGTACCTTCAATGACTAGTTCGCCTTTTGTCATGTTGTCTCCGGCAAACCAGCCCGCATTTCCGTTGATGTGTATTTTTGGTCCGTTGACCATTGTTCCAACAAAATATCCTGCAGAACCGTTGATTTCTATAGACACATCTTCAATCAGACCTGCAGAGATGTTGTGTCTGGATTCGGGATTGTCAATAATGATTTTTTCATGAAATGCGGCCTGCTGCTTTATGGTACGATTCAATTCCTTTTCATCCATTTCTTTTGCATCAATAACATATTCTTTCATAGAAAAAACCCCTTAAATAGTGTAAGCCCTGGTTTCTCCAGGAGCAATCTGTTCAATTTGATCTGAATCTATGACATCATGAAGTGCCATTTCCTCTGAAGCTATTGCAAAAATCTCATCGGTTTCAGCCATTACACCCGGCCTCAGACCCAGCTTATCTTTTGCAATTCCAATTCCGTTAGGTGTTCCAACCAATATTGAAAACGGACCGTCCAAATCAATAACTGCCTGGTCCAAAGCCTCTTCCAGCTTGTATCCCTGATTGAGCTTGTCTGCCATGTAATGGACAATGCACTCGGTATCGTTGAATGACTCAAAGGTATGTCCTTTCCTTTCCAGAGGATCCCTTATTTTCCAGTAATTTGTAATCTGGCCATTGTGCACCACGGTTATGTCCGGTATGATGTAGCTTTGATAAGGGTGTGCATGATAGCGGTCAACGCCACTTTCGGTTGCAAAACGGGTATGACCTATCCCATGTGTTCCCATCCTGCTTGGAACGTCAAAACGCTCGGCGATGTCTTTTACCTTTCCCACATCCTTTATCATTTCAAAAGAATGTGAACCGTTGATTACCCTTACGTTTTCCACTTCATCAATTTCCCTGATGCATGGCTGCAGAAGAGAAAAATCGTCCAGCGCTATTTTGCATTTGTATACGTCAGACCCGCCTACAGACTCGATTAGCTGCTCTTCAAATATCGGGCTGAACTGAGTTAACAATGATTTTAAATTTTCCAATGTCCCTTTTCTTCTGTTTACCTCAATGTTTAATTGATAATAATTTTCAGAAAAATTTAAGCCGCCGTAGATTGCATATCCTGCTGAATCGGGACCCCTGTGTTGAAGGGATTCAAGCATGGATGTCAATGCCTCACCTACAGCGTGAGTTTTTTTATCCTTGTATATTACACCTGCTATTCCACACATTCTAAAACCTCCTCTAAAATATCGGCGAATACACATATTAAAATTAGTGAATGAATAATATCTAAATCCACAATATGTCTAGATCATGATTTCAAAATTCCTTAAAAAACAATCATGAATCTTCTAATTTCATATGCCTAAATCAATACTCTTGATTTCAAAATTCCAATATGCCTAAACTAACAAACAAAATTCCAAAAAAATAAGACCGTCAATTATTTTTTAAAATACCGACCCCCTGAAATATATGAAGTGCAGCCAAGCAGAAAGATTCCTGCTTGGCTGATAAATGGTAAAAATTATACGTTTAAGTACTCATCCCTTTCATAGTCGAATACCTGGATTCTGTATGCATCCCATTCAGCCCTTTTAATTGTATAGAACTGATTGAACACTTTTTCTCCAAGAGCATCCTTGATTACATCGTCTTCTTCCAATGAGTGATATGCTTCCCATAAGCTGGTAGGCAGGCTGCTGATTCCTTTTTCGATGATTTCATCTTCGGAATATGCGAAAAGGTTTTCTTCAGTAGGTTCGCCAGGGTCAATCTTGTTGTCCATACCGTCCAGACCAGCTTCAAGCAATACTGCAAATGCAAGGTAAGGGTTACATGAAGGGTCAGCAGACCTGCATTCAATTCTTGTACCTAAACCTCTGGATGCAGGAATTCTCAATAGAGTTGATCTGTTTTTAAATCCGTAAGCTATGTAGCATGGTGCTTCATAACCCGGCACGAGACGTTTGTATGAGTTGACTGTCGGAGACAAAATTGATGATAAAGCCGGAGCATGTTTCAATAATCCTCCAATGAAGTACAGTGCTTCCTGCGATATCTGGTTTTCAGTGTCAGGATCATAGAAAATATTTTTTCCGTCCTTAAAGAGACTCTGATTACAGTGCATTCCACTACCGTTGATTCCTAAAAACGGTTTCGGCATGAAAGTTGCCTTAAAGCCCAGATTATTGACTAGCGCTTTTACAGCCTCTTTGAATGTTATTACTGCATCTGCTGTTTTTAAAGCGTCTGCATATTTGAAGTCCACCTCGTGCTGACCTGCTGCAACTTCGTGGTGGCTGACTTCCACATCGAAATCGAGTTTTTCCAAACCAAGCACGATTTCCCTTCTGATGTCGGTACCCTGATCCAATGGTTCAACATCAAAGTATTCAGCTTCATCAGCAGGGATGTAATTTCCGTTTTCATCTTCTTTTATAATGAAAAATTCAGGTTCGGGACCCATGTTGAACTGATATCCTCTTTTTTCAGCTAATTTTAAGGATTTTTTAAGTACGCCTCTTGGGTCGCCGTCATATGGTTTTCCGTCCGTAGTGAAAATATCACAGATAAATCGACTGGTACCTTTTGATTCAGGCCTCCATGGGATTGTTGAAAAAGTGTCGACATCAGGCTTTGCAAGAAGGTCACTGTCATTGATTGAAGCCAATCCTGCCACTGATGATCCGTCAAATAATAATCCGTCGTTTACAATATCTTCAACATCATCCGCCTTTTTAAGAGGCACTGCCATACTTTTAGGCAGTCCATGTATATCTGAAAATTGCAATTTCAAAAATTTTATATCGTTTGCGTCGATTGTCTTAATTATCTGGTCTAATTTTTTATCTTTTTCTGACATTTTCTCACATCTTTTTGAATAAATTACCACTTGGTTAATAAAATGGAAAGTGGAAAACCGTTTTGATTAAATGAATTTAATTAAATACACTATCGGAAGGAAGTTTCCTTCCGATTAATACTATGTAATCTGCAATATATAAATGTTTTGAAAAAAATTCAAAATGTAAATTAAATCATACATATCTTTTGAAATGTATTCAAAAAAAGATAGATACATCAAAAATAGTTAAAATAAAGTAATAACTTAAAAAAAATAGCCTTGTCCAATTACCAAAGAAAAAAAAGAATAGATGAAATGAATTCATCTATTTGACTTTGACGGTTGTTTTTATAGTGTCCTTAAGGTAAGTCACTTTAACAGCATAGGTTTTGCCTTTCTTAAGCTTTTTGATAACGTTCTTGTTCAATTTCTTTTGTGCAATACCTTTGGCATTGGTTTTGACCTTGTAGGTTTTGCCGTTGAACTTGAAGGTTATCACTTTGCCTTTAACCAGTTTTCCGTTGACTTTGAGTTTTGCCTTTAAGGTAAATGATTTTGCAGTCTTTTTGACATTCACTTTGCTTGCTGTCAAGACCTGCTTTACAGTAACCTTGTTAGTATAGGTTTTACCTTTGTACTTGGTTGTTATTGTGTATTTTTTAGGAACATCAACAATTTTAATTTTAGCTATTCCATTCTTGTCTGTTGTTACTGTAGTAGTTTTCTTGTTGATTGTGAATGTGACCTTTTCGCCAATGCCAACAGCATGACCGTTGCCGGTTACAACCTTAACTGAGAAATATTTTCCGCCGGAATAATCAACGGAAATGTCCTTGTTGTTGATTATTTTAGTATCATCCGCAACAGTATATGCTTTAATGGAACAAATGGACTCCTCTGAAGAAATATCAATCCACTTGCCATCTATTTTAGCCTTTGAAGTCCCATTCATATACTTCTGCCTTGAATTTATTAGGGCAGGAACCCAATTTGATTTAATGCAAACATCAAATTTATCACCCTGTTCAATTGGAACATATGAATCCAGTTTGATTGTGTGGAAACCTGCAAACGGTGAAAGACCAGATTGAGAAAGTCTCAACACATCATTTACATAGATTTCGACAAGATATTCAACACCAGTTTCATTGAAATATGTTCCGACACCCGCAATCAAATCATCTGCCACTGCAACATAACTATTGATGGCTTCAGTTGAATTGACTATTTCAGATGCTTTACCTCCAATGTCATATTGGTAATTTTTATTATATTCAACAGTATTTTCAAGAATGAAAGCCATTGGCTTCATGCTTGTGGCAAAAGTCTTGTCATAATATGAGATATAGTAGTAGCCCTTATCACCATAATCTGTTCCCCAACTGTTTTTGATTATCCATGCACCATCTCCTGGAGGAGTGATTAAAAAGTTACTTGCAGAATAGGAATCATCCCAACCAATCAATGAAACGGAATGGTCACCCACAAATGATTCGTTAATATATTGTGCAGAAGTTTTGACATTGAGATAGGGAGCGGACTGTGCAGCATGATAATTAACGGTCAAAGCACCATATTTTAAAATAGCCTTCTTTATTAAGTCAATGCCTGTTTCATTGCTGATGGTCGGCAGATAAACAACATCCTGGAAATGGACACTGCCATTTGCTGCAAATATTGGTGAAATTTTACCCAACTGGTCATAAACATCATATTCTGATGAAATAACTCCAAACCAGCTTAAGGCATAATGGACAGCTGAAAATACAGACGATCCTTCCAAAGTCTTGATTGTTCCGTATTGTGAATATTGCAGTGAAAGGTCTCTGAGGTTACTTTCGGAAATGTCCATGTCAATGCCTAAAAATCTCAATATCGCTGATTCCATGGCCGCTGAAGTTCCAAATGCCCAGCAGGATCCCATACGGCCTTGGTCTCTGACTGGTGTGGACCATCCCCAATCGCGCAAATCAAATTTGGAAGGGACCTTGGACACGTCAATGCTATTGTTCAATAGAGTCAATTTCATTCCGCTTGTATCGACGATTGACGCATATCTTGTTTTGTTTGTATTGTATGAATACTCACTGCTGTAGGTATTGTTTTTTAAAGTAGGGTCAGGCCAGTCAAACATTGTGTAGATATCATCTAAATCTCCGTACAGGTTGACATTGTCAGCAAAGTTACACTTATCAATGTCATAACCTGAATCGTAGCTATATATTGCACCGCCATATTGGGCAGAGTTGTTAATGAAACTGGACTCCCATATGTTTAATCCGGATGCGTCACCATAGATTGCACCGGCGTAAGATCCTCTGTCGCCATCATATTGTGCATGATTTTGCTTGAAGCTTGAATTCGCTACAACAATAGTAACATATGAAACATATATTGCACCACCATCAAATAGTGCTGAATTATTGGTGAAATTACATCTGTTCACAGTAAGATTACCTTTAAGCTGAAGTATTGCACCTCCAAATCCGGAGTAACAATCTATGAAATTAGAATCAACAACAAAAACCGCACTTGAATTTTCTTCATTAGCATCGGCAAATATTGCACCAGCATTTCTCTTGGAAGTGACATTGACAAAGGTACAATCCACAATTTCCGCCAATACCATTTCCTTTAGGGCAATTGCTCCAGCAGTGATTTGGGAATGCAAATTAATGAATTTTGAATTTCTGATTACTGTTTTTTTAAATCCTCTAACTGCAGTCGAATATTTGGAAGTGGCGTTTGCAAATGTCGAATTTGAAATATAGATTTCAACCCGATCATTTTCAGTATATATAAAACCCCAGTCCAATATTTTAGAGCTTGTCATGACTGCATCATTAAAAGTGGACTTTCCATCAACCAGATATATGGTTCCAAAATTGGCAGATGAAGAATCCTTAAATCTGTCAGAATTACTTGTATAATTTCCCCCAACGAAAATAACACCAGTATCTGCAGTGTTATTTATGAAATTAACATTATTGGTCGTTAAG
>ONQL01000003.1 GCA_900319985.1 uncultured Methanobrevibacter sp.
AAAGTAGCTTGGTCAGTTTCAGGTAATGCATCAGGACCAACTAATTGTACAATTTCTTGTAATTCGGATTCTTTTTGTAATAATCCCATAGCTTGGTCACGAGTTGCTCTCCAATCTGCTGCTACATTTTCAGCCCACCAACCTTCAATACTGTCCACATATAATGAATAACTTTGTAACCAGTCAATTGAAGGGAAGTGACGTTTATCCGCAAGGGATGCATCTAATGCCCAGAACACTTTACAAATACGTAATGTGTTTTGAGTAACAGGTTCAGATAAGTCCCCACCAGGAGGTGATACAGCACCAACTACAGAAATGGATGCAACATTTGGTTCGGTACCAATAGTTTTTACCCTTCCTGCTCTTTCATAGAATTGTGCTAATCTGGATGCTAAGTATGCAGGGTAACCTTCTTCCCCAGGCATTTCTTCTAATCTTCCAGAAATCTCCCTCATAGCTTCTGCCCATCTTGAAGTTGAGTCTGCCATAAGTGCTACATCGTAACCTTGGTCACGATAGTATTCAGCAATAGTAATACCAGTATATACACATGCTTCACGAGCTGCTACCGGCATGTTTGAAGTGTTTGCAATAAGAACAGTTCTGTCCATCAATGGGTTACCAGTTTTAGGGTCGTCAAGGAATGGGAATTCAGTAAGTACTTCAGTCATTTCGTTACCACGTTCTCCACATCCGATATATACAACGATATCTGCGTCAGCCCATTTAGCTAATTGTTGCTGAGTAACAGTTTTACCGGATCCGAAAGGACCTGGAATAGCTGCTGCTCCTCCTTTAGCTACGGAGAAGAAAGTGTCTTGTGCTCTTTGACCAGTTACTAATGGTATATCTGGATCTAATTTTTCAACATATGGACGACTTCTTTTTACAGGCCATTTTTGAAGCATTTGAACTTTTTCACCAGCTACTTCAGCGATGTCTTCTAATACAGTGTAGTCGCCTTCAGCTGCAATTTCAGTTACTTCACCTTCGAGAGTTGGTGGAACCATAACTTTATGCAATACTGCAGTAGTTTCTTGTACTTCACCAAGTACATCTCCACCTTTTACAATGTCTCCAACTTTAGCTACTGGTTTGAATGTCCATTTTTTCTCTTTGTTAACGGAATCAACATCAATACCTCTTGCAATGAAGTCACCAGATTCTTCTCTGATGATTCTTAAAGGTCTTTGAATTCCATCAAAAATTGAACTCATTACACCAGGACCGAGTTCTACAGACAATGGACCTCCAGTACATTCTACTACTTCACCCGGTTGAATACCGGCTGTTTCTTCATATACTTGGATAGTTGCGGTGTCACCTTCTAATTCGATGATTTCTCCAATAAGCTTCTCATCACCTACTCTAACCATCTCAAGCATCTGAGCCCCTCTCATACCATCTGCGATAATAACAGGCCCAGCAATCTTAATAATATTTCCTTCGATAATCATTTAACCATCTCTACCCCGATAACTCTTTTAATAAGGTCATTTATTTGATCAGATGATCCTTCTGAGGACCCATCTTTATCAGGAATTTCAATTATCATTGGTAAAACATTTGAACCAATTTTTCTATTAATATGATTTCTTATTTCATTAGCCAATAATTGAGTAATGATAATAATTGAAACTTCTTCATCTAAAAATTTATCAAAAGCTGCGATAGCTTCTTCAGAAGTACTGACAACTTCTGCTTTTTTGACACCACCTAATCTAAAACCAGATACTGTGTCAATATCACCTATAATTGCTACAGAACTCATATTAACATCTCCATGATTTTTGAATTAGGGAAGTTTGCTTCTCTTTTTGCTCTTGCAATAATTTTTAAATTTTTAATTTCATTTTCTTTTTGACTTAAATAACCAATAATTGGACCAACACCTAATGGTTTTTTTCCAATGCTTTTTCAAATACTGCAACTGAACCAGTTTCATTGTATACTGGCATTGCATCAGTTAATGCTTCAGCATATTTTGTTCCTTCTAAACCAGATACTACATTTGTAACATCAGGAGATTCCATTAAATCTTTAAGTTTCCATTCACGTAATTGGTATCCTTCTTCTAATATATAAGGAGCGATAGCGTCATAGTCAAGGCCATCTTGTTTAGCCCTTATAATTAGTTTAAGATTAGCTACATCCACTTGAGTTCCAACATATGCATACATAATTTGTCTGTTTTCATCTGCAGGAACATCAGAAGAATGTAATAACTTGCCTAAATAATATTTATCTAAAGCAGATTCTAATGGAAGAATCATATTAGTGCTTTCATATTGTGGAAGAGCATCTTCTAAAGCAGCTGCGTATTCAGTACCATCCAAGCTTGTGACAATGTCAGATACATTATCAGAATCAACTAATGATTCTAAATGTTCATATAATGATCCGCAAGGAATTAATAATTCTCTTGTTTCATCACCATTAAGACCAACTTCCTTAGCAGTTAAAAGACTTTTAATGTTGTCTATGTCAGCTTTTTTAGACATGATAACAAAAGGATCTTTTACTTCCTTAGGAGCTAATCTTGCAATAAAGTCATAAGTGTTAGCACGTTCTACATCTAATGCTTTGTCAAGGGGATATTCATCAAGAACATCAGCATAGTCAGGAACACCTTTGAGATAGTTTTCAACTTCTTCCACATTGTTGGTTTCAACAATTTCAGAAATTTGTTTCTCATCAAATAATCTTCCTTTTCTAGCTCTTACTCTTGCACTTGGGTTAAGATAAGGATAAATGTCCAAAATTGGTCTGGATGTAATGATTACAACTACTTAATGATTACAACTACTGCACCAACAACAAGCAACACAATTACACAAAATGCCAAGAAGGTTTCTTGTGTAAGACCTAATGCACTTATTAAGGTAGCAATTCCATCTGCCATAATTTATCCTCCTAATTATTTAAATAATATTTCAGCAACTTCACTACGTAAGACACTTTTAAATCTTTCTAATCTTGCATCAATTGTGTTATTTACTTCAACAGATCCATCAGCTGTTTTTAAAATAACTCCACCAATTGCATCAATAGGTTCTCCTATTGTTAAATTGATATCTTCCAATTGGAAAGAGTATAAACCATTTTCTGACAATCCTTCTTTAATCATTTTTGTATCAATTTCATTTAAATGAATAAGTAAATTAAGATGCTCAATTTCATCAGCAGCCTCTTTAATTAACTTAGCTAATAAACTTTCATATTCATCACGGTCGGAAATTGAATCATCAATTGATTTATCAACTTTAACAGCACCATCATGAGTTTTTACAATTGCTCCACCTATAATATCTACAGGGTCACATAATGTGAAGATAACATTTCCTAATTTGAAAGAGTCAAGTATCACATCTGCAGATAATTCACTTTTTAAGTTATTTGTATCTGCTTCATTTAATTGAATAATTAAATCATTACTACCAAGTTCATCAGCAGCTTCTTTAATCATCTTAGTTAATGCAATTTCATATTCTTCATCACAGGAAGCAGCTTTTGCTCTTAACTCATCAGTAGCTTTTGCGAAAGCAGCTTCGATGACTTCTTCTTTAGCGCCTAATTCAGCTCTACGAGCATTCATCTTTGCTTCAGAGATAATTTGCTGATATCTCATTTCAGACTGTTTTTTACCATTATCGGATATTTTAATTTTTTCAGTTTCTGCGGTTTTTTCAGCTTTTGCAGTAATTGTTGCAACTTCTGCATTAGCTTCTTGAATGATCACATCAGCTTTCTCTTGGGCTTCAGACATAATGCTTGAAACAATTTTATCTGTGCCTGAGCTCATATAAATTGCCTCCTAAGCACTGGCTAAGATTCCACCGAATACCATAAGTAAAATAGCAATCAAGAAACCGTAAATAGCCTGAGTTTCTGGCAATGCAGAGAAAATAATACCACGAGCAAACATATCATTGTCCTCTACAATAGCACCGACGGAAGATGCTGCAGCGATACCTTGTCCCATACCGGAACCTAAACCTGCAAAACCGATGGATGCACCTACACCGATAGCAATAATACCTGCTTCTAAAGTCATTTTAGTAGCTTGTCCACTTAATAAACCTGAGAATACTAATAATAAAATTGCAATCAAGAAACCGTAAATAGCCTGAGTTTCTGGTAATGCAGAGAAAATAATACCTCTTGCAAACATGTCGTTATCTTCTGCAACTGCACCTACAGAACCAGCAGCTGCCATACCTTGACCTAAACCGGAACCTAATCCAGCAAAACCTATTGCCACTCCAGCACCAATAGCTGCTAAAGCAGCACCTAATCCTATTTCTGCCATATTTAATTCACCTTTGAAATAATATTGATTTTTTTAAATTAATTTTATATATTAAATGAAAAATTTTTAATTTTTAATTTTTGTAAATGTCCTTTTTGCTTTGAAAGCTTCGAATTTACCTTTACCTTCCATGAAGAATTGAGAGAAGAATTCTACATAGTTAAGACGTAAAGCGTTAATGAATGCACCCAATACTTGGAACAAGAAGTTTGCAATATGACCAAATATAAATATGATTATAGCAAGTAGGATACCTATAAATGGAACCATATCATTTACTAAACCGGTTAAAATGTTTACGGTCATAGCAATACCACCAGTAGCTAAACATAATGCTAAAAGACGTGCGTAGGATAAAACATCTCCTAAGAAACCGAAAATATCCATTACACCGTATGCTCCATTAGCCCAAACTAGCATTCCAATAGTTGCAACGATTAATATTGCACCTAATACAGCTCCTACTAAACCTGTTGAAGGAAGTGGTATTCCGAACTTTGCGGTTAAATCCAATCCTGAAACAAGTAGAATAATTCCTGCTTCAAAAACAAACCAACATAATTGAGAACCAATAGCTTCTTTAACATTACCATATCTTAAATTGTTAATTGCACCTAATAAAAAACCGATGTTTGTGTAAATAAGACCTATTGCGATAGCAATAATTAATATTATATCAGGATGCTTAAATGCATCAACCGCATCGATTACAGTTGGCAATTTATATTTAAAGAATTGGTCAGGGAAGTTTCCAAGGAAACCGTTAGTTATCATACCCAGTATAAAGGACCACAGACCAGACCAGATTAAAATCCAACCAAATGAACGCATTGATTCTTTGATTTTACCTAATCCTTTTAACAATATTACACCAATAAGAGATACAAATAATCCATAAACTGCATCGGTTAAACAGAAACCGAAGAAGAATGGGAATGTAATTGCAACAAATATTGTTGGATCCATTGCATTATACCGTACTGGAGAGTACATATCAACAAGGTATTCGAAAGGTTTTGCATACCATCCGTTTTGTTGTAAAATAGGAACATCTTCATCATCAGTACCTTCAACCTCTATTGTTTCAAAGGCACAATGTCCATCAGAACTTTTTTCAACCAATTGTTCAACTTTTTCAGTGTCTTTTATTGGTACCCAACCTTCAAAGACATAAGCATCTTTAGTTTGAACAAAAGATGAAAGAATTTCGTTCTTTTCTTTTTCATTTTCTAATTGTTCTTTGAGAGCTAATATCTCATCATCCCACTGCTCAGCAACAGCTTTCAATTCAGTTTTGACTGAAGCACGTTCTGATTCAATGGTTAATAATCTCGCATCAGCATTTGAAATAATCTGTTGAGGAGTGCCTTCAACATCACCTATTTCAATTTTCTCAAAGTCATGTTTACGAAGTGTTGAATAAACATCATCACTTAATTCTTTTAATGTTACTACGACAATAATATCATCTTCTTTATTGTCCGCAGGAACAGTAAATACATCTAATTCATCTGTCAAGTTACTTAATTCATTTTTGATTTCTGAAGTAGATTCAGCATTAATCCTACCAACAGTAGTAGAAGTGTACTTTGAATCTTTTAAAAGTGCTAAATCCATGTCAAAATTAGATAAGCGATTAGCCAAACTTTTATTAGACTTTAGTTCACTTGTTTCAGCGTCGAGTGCGGCTAGTTTTCCTTCAATAACACTGGTCTTAGCTTCAACTTGAGCTAATGTATCCTCAGCTTTTCCAATGAAAGCTTCAGTATCCAATTTATCTACTTCTTTTTGAACTGGCATGTCTGGACTAATTAAAGACATTAAAGTGTCCTTTAACCCATGGCCTTCTGATAAAGAATTTCCTAATAGTTCAGATATACCATTTGTTTTCATAAGAAGAGAAGATAACTTACCAGTGTGACTAGTAGCTTTCGCAGGAGTAACTAATTCCGCTAATTCAGGATCTTGCTGAACGCTATCAGAAATATCACTGATTTGTATGAGTCCTGATTCGTGGAGAGCATCCACTGTAGGAGCCACATACTTTTCCAGTGTAACTATTCTAATTTTTCGCATTCTAGCTGTCTTGAACATATAATCTCACACTACAAAATATTTTTGACAATAACGGAAGCAGCTTCATCGACATTTGCCATTGCTGCATTTTTGATAGCTGCAACGTCCTCATCGGACTTTTTGGCAATAGATTCTGCTTCTATTTTAGCTTTATCTTCTGCATCAAAAACAGTATTTTTCGCTTCCTCTTCTGCTGCTTGTTTAGCTTGGGAAATAATTTCTTCAGCATTTACTTTTGATTCAGCAATCAAATCCTTAGATTGAGATTCTGAATCAATAATAAGTTGTTCAGCATCAGATTCAGCTTTTTTTATCATTGCGATTGCGTCTGATATCTCTGCCATAATTAATCACCATGGTACACTTATTTTTGTTGAGTAATATATATATCTTTTACTATTCAATATTTGTAAAAATAGCTGAAATTTAATTTTAATTAAAAAAAAATATCTAAAATATAAAATTTATATAAAAATATTTAATAAAAAAAAGAATAAAAGATAAATAATTTATCTATAGAACCATTTTAAAATACTAGGCGGTAATTTTTGTAAATAAGCAAGAATTGCTATAATAATGATAATTAAACCAATTATAAGAAGTTCAATATTGTAAGGATAAGCCAATAACACATATCCACTTACTGCAATTACAATTCCTTCAAAAAAGAAAACTGCCTTTGTCCATGACGGATTGAACAATATTATAAGATATGCAACTGCAATCATTATCAATATAATCGCAGTAGCCAAAACATCATTGGTTAACGGTTGGTGTCTTAAAATTGGAGATACAGCCCAAACAATTAACATAATAGCTAACAACACACCCAATACTTTAAACATTTTAACGTTTGCCATAATAACACTAATCTTAATTTCAACTTCATAATATTTATATCATTTTATCTAATGAATACATATGGAACGAGCAGTTTGGATAATTTTAAATAAAAATTTTTCACTAACATTGGACAGTGAGATAAAAGAAGGTAAAATTACTGATAAAAAATTTTCCCCAGGAGGAGACATTTGGACTGAAGAACTTCCCCGTTTAGGTTTCAGCGATGAAAACATCCAAAATGATTATGATAATTTTATAAAAGACATCATTGCATTATTCAGCGAACCAAATGCAGATAATGTATTCATAGATGCAAAAATAGGTGAAGAGTCAGAATACATAAATGCCAAAAGTCCATTATTAATTAGAAAAATAGAAGAATATAGTGTAGATGAAATTATAGAATAGCATTCGCTTTATTCAACACGTCATCCATACTATCAAATTCAAGCTTTTCGCCGTCTTCCCCTACTTTTTCTGTTGTAATTAAAACATGTGGAGATGCCCATAGGTAAGAATAGGTAAAGTAAACCAAATTAATAATTAAAAATAATGAAGATACTGAGAATGCCAATATTAAACAGACTACCTGTATCAAAACATTTCCATATCGTCTTTTTTTCATTAAAACAAAGGAATCTCCAGTTTCAACAACTTTAAATTTTTTTTCAGACAATTGTTCGGAAATTTTGTCTATCTCTTTTGAACTGTCTGCACTCAATATAAAAAGTTTCATTTTAATCTACATACACAACAAATTCATCCAACTCTTTTCTTGGAGTATCTCTTGGTTCAGCATTCGGATATCCTAAAGGAGTAAACAAAACAACTTCTTCGTTTTCATCCAAGTTTAAAAATTCATAAGCTTTATTTTTCTTGAATGCACCAATGTAGCAGGTGCCTAATCCCACATCAGTAGCTGCAAGAATAATATGGTCCATTACAATAGTTGCATCAATATCTGCAATGTTTTTTCCATCCCAAGGTCTGGTCCATGCTTTGTCTCTTAAAGCAACGACAGCTATAACGTATGGAGCTTCAACAAACCATTTTGCAGCGTAGATTTCAGATAATTCCTGTTTATATTTTTTAGCATCAATAACAAACACCTTAAACGGTTGTGCATTAACACCTGTAGGTGCTATTGTTGCGGCATTCAAAACATATTCAATTTTTTCTTTTTCAACTTCCTTGTCCAAATATCCTCTTACACTATATCTTTTCTTAATAACATCTAAAAATTCCATATTATTACCTTCCATAATATTCTATATCATCAAGATCGCAAAATTTTCTGAATTCATCTTCTTCCATATTCTCTTCATTGATATGGGCTATGATTCCCGGAACCCTACCAATAATAAAAACGCCAAGTCCCATTTCTGGAGTAAATGCCAAATCAGATAAAATAGCTGCATTTGCACCATCAACATTCAGCCTTATTCTTTTCTTTTGAAAAATCAAATCTTCAAGAGCCAATGCTAATTTAATATGAGGTCCAACAAATCCCTCTTTTATGACAATGTCCATTAATTTATCGGCTCTGGGATCAACATCATGATACCTGTGGCCAAAACCAGGGAGTTTTTCATCACCAAAGTTATATTCATTATAAATGTCAATGGCCAAACTTGCAATTTGCTTATTGTCCAGATTTGAATCTTCAGTCAAATAAAGAGATTTTATCTTGGATTGATACAATTCCATTGTTTTTTGAATTGCGCCAGCATGCTTATGTCCAAAAGACAGTAACGCTCCTGCAACTGCAGAATTGATAGGTGAACCTGAAGAAGCAACCAGACGTGCAGTTTGAGTACTAGGTGGAGTAACTCCATGGTCACAAAATGAAACCAGAACATGATTGAAGATTCTTCCTTCCTTAATTGATGGCAATCTACCTTTCAATAATAGGTAAATCATATCACTATACCTAATCTTTTCAATCAAATCCCTTTGATTGTAGCCTCGTGTAATAATTTTATCCTTTTCAACTTTGGAAATACTTGTCTTTAAAGAACGAGGATTAACTCTAAAATTATTTTCTCGCATGATTCTCTTATCCTATTTTAATTAATTAAAATAACATTAATAAAGTATATAAATTTTACAACTTTAAACAGGCAACCCTTGGTTCAACAAAACAAGAAGGCCTGACTGAAACTATCCTAACACCGCTTGCCCTTTGATTGCCTATATTGACATATGATCCTAAAACGGTCGTATTTCCACCTAAACCCAGAGGACCAATTTGAGTTTCATTCAATCTATCAGTAACGAACTTTTCGATTTCATTTTGATTATTCAAGTTGCCATAAGCAATTGATTTCAATAAAAGAGATGTAGCTTCAAAATGAGTTCTTCCTATGCCAATTGCCGGAATAGATGGAGTGCAACCAAGCATTTTTAAAGAATCCTCCAACCAATCAACTGCAGTATTAATTACATTTGAAAAAGAACGTTTGTGATAAACTCTAAATGTTTTTGCCCTTATTTCAGGACCTCCTCCTTCAAGCAGAAAATGAATGTTTAAAGTATCCGGAGAAACATCCCGTTTATATGTTGACTCATCATTTACTGAGTCAATCAAAATTGGGGCCGGCTTAAGCATTCCAGGACTTTCAAATAAACCTTGACTTTGTTCTATTCTTTCAATTTCATTGCCTTTTACTGCCATAGGTCTTGCAGGAAGATTATTTAATCCCAATTCAATTCCTTTATGGATTTTATTTAAAAGATCCCCAGTAATTTGTCTTTCACAGCCCACTTCAATAATAACATGAGCAATGCCCGTGTCATCACATAACGGAAATCTGGTATCTTGGGCAACTTCATAATTTTCTAAAATCTGTGATAAGCACCAGGCGGCATTATCATCTGTTTCAATTTCAATAGCTTTTTTTAAAGCGTTTAACTTATCTTTTGACAACCGGGTTGATGCTTCAACGATGGAATTGGAAATATCTTCAATAACATCCATAAAATCACTCAGGAATTGACAAATACTTAGAATCTTCTGGAGATGGAATCGCATCTGACATATAACTATCAATAACTCTTTTAACCAACATGACCTGTTTAATTCTGGCCACAGCCTCTTTTTCTGTAGTATCCCAATTATGATTAGCTGCAACAGACCCACCAGTTTTCAAATAAACCGGAGACGCTACTTTAATAAAATCAGGAACTTCATAATGCCTTATAAATCCACCTGTAGACTTGGGATTTTCAGTATGCAAATCAATTGGAATATCAATTGCATTTCTAATGGAGGCAATCATTGGAATTTGCAAATCACGAACAGGATTTAATGAATTAAGACCAACATTTTCGAGTAAAATTGCAGAAGCAGGATTGCAGTGACCCGCATGAGCAGACAGTTTGAAATGAACATTTAATGGTATTTCGCCGGCTTTTCTCATTTTATTTAAAACGTACAGAAGACCCTCATCATACAACAGGATTCCGCGAACACCCAACCTGCAAGCTCGTTTAACATCTTCAATGGCATAAACCAGATTATCATAGCCCCTTAACCTATATCCTATTCTGCTACCTTCTTTAGTGTGAACAGTTGCTGAAGTGTCATAAGTTGCTCTAGGCCCTACGGCTAAAAACAATTCACATCCATAGTCCATGGCCAAATTAACCATTTCCTTAATTTCTTCATCGGTCAGCATCATTATTCCTTTGGTTTGGGTAACCCTATGAATAAATATATTATTTTTAACTGATTCTTTTAAAAGAGCATCCATGGTTTTTGGGGATTGGATTCCCGGAACTTCAAAACGATATTGACCCCCATCTTTGAACCTTTTGTCAGATTGAAAATCATTGCGAGTATCTTCAATACCAATTTTTTTAAGAAATTCTTTTGTTTCATCCATAATATCTACCTGTTTAATTTATCGACAATATAAGACATGGAATAATCTTCCAAAGAATCTATGACAGTCAAATTCTTTATATCATACATGGGATTCAATCCTTTAAATTTATCAATGAGTTCCCTTAACTGCAAGGGGTTTTCAAAATCACCCTTAGGAAGAAGTGTTAAATTTTGAAATACGCCATTTCTAAACTGTTCATCCAATTTGATAATAACATTTGAAGGCCTTTTATCAGGATATAATGCATTCAGCTTATCATCAGAAATCAAAATCATTTTGTTTGCAATATTCTTAATGCTTTTTACAACATCAACATTGGAATAATTATCTAAAAGACCATAATCTATCAGTTGATTGATGGAATCCACACTAACTTCTCCAACAACCAATGAAATTGCCACCGCATAAGGTAAACTCTGTTTAAGCTCTTCGAGATTCTTCGGATTAAAATTATTATGCTCCGCAGCTATTTTATATGTCTTAACAGCAACATTATCAATGTGCTCATATTCATCACCAATACTGGCCTTAAGCTTTAATGCAGTGTCAATTGAAGAATGCAAATGTCTGCAAAACGGATATTTTTTAAAGTAAATATCTCTAACTCGGACTTTACCAACATCTTTGAGAGCATTCTCAAATGAGAAATTCTCCATGTTGAAATCCGTATTATCAAAAACCATTGTTTTTAGAAAACCTTCATCACCTTCAAAGATAGTTCCACTACCTGTAAAACCATTTCTTGCCAACAATGCAGACAATAATCCATTATATGCAGCTTTTCCGGCATGCAATGCTTTGCCCATAGAACCGCCATGATCAGACTCCAAAAGACCTGCAGCTTGAGTACCGCACAATCCCAAAGCATTAATAATTTGTTTTTCATCAAGTTTTAATAATTTAGAAGCGACTGCGCCTGCAATAAAAGTACCAATAGTGCCTGTCGTATGGAATCCTTTATTTCTATGGTCTGGATTAACCAATTTGCCCAATAAAATTCCCACTTCATATCCTACCATTACACCTTCTAAAAATTCTTTCCCACTTAAATCATTACTTTGAGAAATCGCCAGTGCAGTTGGAAAAATGACAGCCCCCAAATGAATTTGAGCACCTCTATGACCATCATCCAATTCAAGCACATGAGCGGCAACACCATTTAAAAAAGCAGCACTTAGAATATCGGTTTTTACTTTTTTACCAATGACTGATGCTTTCATATTCAAATTTAAGTTTCCAGAAAATATTTCTTCAACTGTATTGAAAGCTATATTAGATGCATCTTCACAAGACCCCCTGTAAGTTACTCCAAAGAAGTCTAAAAATGCAGCTTTAACAGTAGTGATGGATTCGACAGTTGCCTGTTCATATCTATAGTTTGAAATAAATTTAGAAATATTTTGTAAAAACATAAAACACCTATAATTAGTATATGTAAAAAGAACTATTAAAGTTAACTTATAATTTAAAACAATTTTTCAAAAAGAAAGAAAAAAAAGAAAGTTAAACGGCGGGAACTCCTGTAAGAACCAAAACTACATGTGCCACGATTGCCGCGCCATAATAAGTAGCCGCAATAACCAGAACAGTTACAACAATAGCTCTCCAACCTAAAGATTTAAATTCATTCCAACTTTTACCCATTCCAATACCGACATAAGCTAAAAATACAGTCACTATAGATAAAAGTTCAACCTTTGAAACATAATAAAGCACAAATTCAGATGTAGGCATTCCTGGAAAAGCCAGTATAATACCAAATACACTGATGTAAATAATTGAAGAAATGTTAAAAGGTAAATACCTTTCCATCCATACGCCTGCAAGAGTAATACCTGATAAAATACCCATTCCAACTAAAGAATCAGTTATAGGATGTTTATAACCTAAATAATTGCCAATGACAGTGATAACTGAAAATATCGCCAATAATAAAATCCAATTAAAAATTCCATGAACTGAAATATTTTCAGATCCATCAATCAACTCAGGCATTAGTCCTCCTCCTTTTTAGTAATTGAATCCTTTCCGATTTTTGGCTCTAGCCACCTGTACATCCTTTCAGTCAATGGAAGGGCAATAAATATTACAATATAAATACCTACACAGAAAGACAACAAATTACTGAATCCAGCAAATGCTTCAATTTGAGATTCCATTCCAGGAAATGCTGCAAGAGTCGGACCGATAGCAGCCGCATTCATACTGGCACTTCCAACACCACTGGCCATAGCGAAAGCATAAGGATGCAATGGCAGGAATGACAATGACAAAGTAACAAGGAAACTGATGAAAATTGTACCTATTACAGTACCTATAATGAATATTGCAAAAACCCCTCTGGATTCAGGAGAATTAAAACCATACCTATCAACAACTACAGCCACATTGGGTTCACGACCAATTGAATTGGTCATACCGATAGCTTCTTCCTTAAATCCTAAAAACAATGCAATAGGAAGAACCAAAATTGTTGCCAAATGCCCCACTTCCTGTAAAATCAATGCGGGACCCATTGTAAAAATCAAATGAATTGACTGACCACTAGAAACAGCCAACTTAGCAATCAAAACACCAATAAAAAGCATCATAGCTCCCTCAGCAATGCGTGCCTGTTTTCTTCCAATCCAAGTAATAGGCTTTGCCAAATAAAACGCCAAGCCCAATACAATAGTATAAATCAAAGGCATTATAGTGATTGCAACATCCTCAGTTATGGGAATTTTTTGAGTGCCAATCAACTCAGCAATAACTACCAAAATAAGTACAGTACCATGTAATCTATAATCTCTCCACGGATTCTTCTTTAAGATTCGTTTATCAGTTTTTTCACGATAAATATGTTCAACCTGTTCAGGATTATCTTTCATAGGAATACTGGCCCACTCCTAATTTGTATGAAAAATTTAATAAAATGTATTTAATATTACCTTTCTAAAAACACATTTATAAATCAATAGCATTTAATTTTCAAAATTTCACTAAATACGAATAAAAATTTATAACAATATGAGGCAAAAATACACAAAAAGAGAATAAAAATTAAAAAAGTTATGCTGGAACACCAGTCATAACCAAGACAATATGAGCCACAATAGCGGATCCGAAATATGTGGATGCAATAACCAGCATTGTAACAATGATTGCTCTCCATCCAAGAGCTTTAAACTCATCCCAACTTTTACCCATACCTATACCGACATAAGCTAAAAATACAGTAACAATTGATAACAATTCAACCTTTGAAACATAATAAAGAACTGTTTCAGATGTTGGAACTCCAGGAAATGCTATGAATATACCAATTACACTTATATAAATTATTGAAGATATGTCTAACGGAAGTTTACGCTCCAGCCAGACTCCAATTAATGTAATCAAAGCTAAAATTCCCATTCCTATAAATGAATCAGCAAGAGGATGGCCATACCCAATAAAATTTCCAATAACCGTAATTACTGAAAAAATTGTCAACAACAAAATCCAGTTAAATACACCATGAGTAGACACATCAACAGGTTCATCAATCAGTTCAACCATTTAGTTACCCCCATTACTTGCCATATCGTCATCAGTGGAATCAGAACCTTTCTTATGATTTCTTCCAAGTTTAGGCTCCAATATATAATATAATTTTTCAGTCAACGGCAATGCTATAAATATCACAATATACAGACTGAAAGAAAATGATAACAGATTACTGAATCCTGCAAATGCCTCAATATTGGTTTCCAATGCTGGAAATGCAGCAAGAGTTGGACCTAAAGCAGCCGCATTCATACTGGCGCTTCCAACACCACTGGCCATAGCAAAAGCATAAGGATGCAAAGGTAATAGTGAAGTACTCAAACTAGCTAAAAAGCTAATGAATACAGTACCTATTATAGTTCCGATAATGAATAATGCAAAAACACCCCTAGACTCTGGAGAATTAAATCCATACTTATCTACAACAATACCCACTTCAGGTTCACGGCCAATTGAATTGGTCATACCAATAGCTTCTCTTTTAAATCCTAAAAGTATGGCCACAGGAAGTGCAATCAAAAGTGTTGCCAAATGCCCCAATTCCTGAAGTAATAAAGCAGGACCCATTTCAAAAATCAAATGAATTGATTGACCACTGGAAACAGCCAACTTAGCAATCAAAACACCAATAAATAGCATCATAGCCCCTTCAGCAATACGGGCTTGTTTTCTTCCAATCCAAAAAATAGGTTTGGCCAGATAAAAAATTAATCCTAAAACCATTGCATAAAGCAAAGGCATTATTGAAACTTCAACACTTTCAGACAATGGAATTTTAATTGGACCTATCAGCTCTGCAACAACAACAAGCAAAAGTACAGTAGCATGCAACCTATAGTCCTTCCAAGGATTTTTTTTCAAAATTCTCTTATCGGTTTTTTCACGATATATATGATTAACTTGATTCGTCTCATCAGAAATAATAACCCACTCCCACCCAACATGAATAAACATGCCATTAAAAATAATTAATAAAAAACTAATATATAAATTAGTATGATTCAATTCACAAAAGTTCAAAAAATGAGAATAAAAATCAGTGAAAATTAATGAAAAGTTCACAAAAAGTGAATATTTAAAAATAAATAATATTGCTTGATTATTAAAATAAAGACATTATTAAGAATAATTTAATTTAAATCCATACGACAAAGAGGTTTTGATAGATGCCGCCTTGCAGAAACCGGTGTTTCATAAAATTTAGAATTTTTTAAATTACGTGTGATTACAATAGGAACTTTTTTGCTAGATTCTACCTTATTTCCACAACGCTTGCATTTAAATCCTTTATTTTTGCCTGCAGAAGTCATTCTTTTCCCACATTCGCAAACCGGATTTTTATATTCAATGTCATTTAATTTTAACATTTGAAACTTCTCAATATTGAATGTATTTTGTTCACCAATACCACCAAAGACTTTGATAATATCGCCCGGCCTCAAATGAGAAACAGTTTTTCTAAAGTTTTTTGTTGGTTCATAAGCACCACATTCAATCTCCCCCGAATCATCAGAGATTAAAAAGAACATATGCCCCCCATCGATAATCTTAGGTTTGTTTTTAACTTCACCAACAACTTCATAGCATCCGAATTGATTCATATCCGAAATTCTGTCAGCTTTTTGAATATGCATATCAGTGTGTTGATTTGTCTTGAAAATACACCAGTCCACAATAGGTTCATTAACCTTTACTATGCTTTTTGCCAAATGCAGTGCATCAACATTATTGGATCTGATACCATATAAAACTGGACATGGAGTTTTAGGTTCAATTGCAATATAATCTTCAGAATAATCAATATTTTCAAACGTATCTGGAAAAGTTTTTTCATCCATCAGATAAACAGAATCATAATCTATTTGTCTTTTAGTTCCGTAATTTTCAGAACTCCTGTATGTAAGTAGCTCATAAGTACAGTCAGATAAAGGCAGGCTTATCGCTGCAATCGATCCGATTATTCCTCTGCCTTTTTTGAATTTATGAATCTCACAACCCACAGATTTTCCGAATTCATCTGCCTCTTCAATTGTAATGAATTCATAAATTGCCCTAAATGCATAATCTTCCATTTCTTTAGTTATTTCACCATCATAAAAGATTACACCAGGATTTGTATTGTCACAATCAAACATAGACAACTTTTCAACTTCATCCAATACAATTTGGCGAGCAAAATCAGCCTTATCATCATTCAATATCTTTAAACTAACTCCCCCATTGCCGCGAGTTTTAAATCTTGCAAAAGGGTTTAATCTAATTAAATGAGGATAATCAACTAGTTTAATCCCATTATCTTTAAATTTATTGATGATTTGACTTGCCAAATAAGTAGTACACATTCCATCAGGAGAATCAGTATCATCAATTCCAATATATAAATATTTAATTACAACCACCTTCAATAAATATAGATTATATTAGAGTTAAAACAATATATAGTTTACAAGAGGTCAGTTAATATGTTAACTAGAAGCCAATTACTACACAATATCGAAAATCTGTTAAAGTCTCAAGGTTATAAAACTTCAGACATTTATGAACAGGGGTCATTTGATATTGTAGCTCGTAAAAACTTACTTATTTTACTTTTAAAAACATTTCAAAATATAGACAGCATTAATGAAAGCAATGCTTATGAAATGAAGCAATTGGCCAACATATTTCTTGCTTCCCCAATCATAATTGGTGAAAAATCAAGAAATGGCCTTTTGGAAGAAGGAGTAGTGTATGAAAGATATGATATCCCAACCATCGGCTTTGAAACCTTAAAAAATATGATTATTTATAATGAATATCCAGAAATTCTAGCAGACAGAGGAGGATATTTCGTTAAGATTGACGGTAATGTTATAAAGCAATATCGTGAAGAATATTCCCTGTCCCTAAAAGATTTAGCCAATTTGGCCCATGTATCAAGAGCTACCATGTACAAATATGAAAATGAAATAGTCCGTGCAAATACTGAAACCGCAATGATTTTGGAGGAAATCCTAAATACAAAAGTTACATTAGACATCGATTTATTAAAACAACCCCAGACAGATGATATTGCATTCAGTAACGGTGATGATACTCTTGATTTGTCAAAATTAGGATATGGAGTTGTTTCAACCAATAAAAGTCCATTTGATGCTGTAGCTAAAATGAAAAGTTCAGACAAGCAATCCCCACTGATTGCTAATGTTGAAAAAAACAGAACTGAAAAAACCTTAAAAAGAATGGCAGTTCCTTTAAAAGACTTGTCAATGGTTACAACATCAGAACCCGTATTTATCATCAATAATGAAAAGATTAAAGAATCAATCGGAACCATACCCGTAATTAAATCTTGGGAACTGAAAGAATTTGAGAATTCAAAAGAATTACTGAAAATGATTAAAGAAAGAAAAGAGAATTAGGTGGCAGAATGGAAAATTTAAGTATTGACGGATTAGAAAACTATCCCATCAAATGGGTTTGTAATTATGCTGGTCAAAAAGCTATTGGAATCTGTGGTAAAACACAGAAAATAGCCATGTTTGCATCTGACGAAAGAGTATCAAGAATACTGGAAGATATAGTTATCGGAACCGATGAAACTCAGGAAGGATACGGTTGTGAGGAAAAAGGCAGATGCTGCAATTTTGAATGCTCCTACTGCAGCATTAGTCCAAGGCAATACCTGCAAATTACAGGTAAAAAACCATCCAATAAAAATATAAAAAATCTAATCAACGGATTGAAGGATTTGAATGAATCCCTTGAAGAAGAAAATTTAGTTCCTTTTGATAAATATGAAGTAGTCAAATACTAATATTTGCTCAAAAGTGAAAAATCTTCTTTTGCTTCATCCTTACTGGCCACACCTAGAGTTATTGCATCTACAAAATCAACATTTTTATAAAATTCATAAGAATCAAAAGGCTTTAAAACGCCTGCTGCAAATATTCGGGTAGCAATAATCTTCTTATTCAAATCAATTATTTTTTCAATAAACTCCTTTCGTTGTTCATTGTTGAAAGCACTGATATCCATCATATAAGATAATGAATTATATGGAATCATATAAAGACCAAATAGATCCATATCAATATTATCTTTTAGCAGGTCTGTAGTTCTTGATGGAAATGCAGTAACCAAACCGGAAACCGAGCCTGTATCATTAATTCTAGACAATATTTTTGAAGTCAGTTTCCAATCATAACCATCAACAATAAATTCATCAACCAGCATTGCAGGACAGTCATAACTTGAAAACAGGTCAATATCTTCATCCCAATCAACTTCTTTTGCAATATCATAATTAGGATTCAGATAATCCACATCACTTTTTCCAATAGTTGCAATAACCTTCATTTCACAGCCACAATCCACTGCAATTTCATATCCTTCAATCAAATTTTTATCATTGACTAAATTGATAGCACGAATCCCCTGATTGTATGATTCAACAATCACATCAGCAATATTGTGAGGATTATCATATAAATCAATTTGATATAATCTGGATCTATGTCCAAAATAAGGTTCTGCAATAAATGGGCCATATCCCAAAATTGTTTGAGGAATAACTTTATTATTTACTTCAAAATCATCTAAAAAAATAGTATCACCTATTCTTTTTCAACAACAACAGCAGTTCCATATACTAAAATCTCTTGCATAACATCGGAAATTTCATTGGAATCAAATCTGATTGCAATAATACCATTTGCACCCAATTCTTTAGCATGTTGAATTGCCCTATTCAATGCCTCATCTCTTGATTCTTCCATCATCTTAACATATTGAGTTATTTCTCCACCGAACAATGATTTTATGCCAGCACCAATCTGTCCACCAGCACCCCTACTCCTGACAGTTAAACCATATATAAATCCTTTTGTTTCGACAACTTTAAAACCAGGAATATCATTTGCTGTAGAAATTGGAAATTCATTTACAGATACCATATTATCATCTTATTTTATATAACTTAAAAAAAAATTAATCTAAATTTTGTATAATTTAGATTTTATATTTAATATGATATATATTTTATTTAAAATTTTAAATATAATAAAGAACATAAATTAGATTAATATTTATTACTAAATATTTCTTTTTCAAAAAAAAAACAAAAAATGGTGAAAAAATGAAAGTACTTATTGCTGATGCTATTAATGAAAAAGGTATTGAAAATTTAAAGGAAGTAGCTGAAGTTGTAGTAGACACAAGCATCACTCCTGAAGAATTGGCAAATACCATACATGAATATGATGGAATCGTTGTTCGGAGCCGAACAAAACTTACTGCAGACCTTATTAAAAAAGCAGACAATATGAAAATTATTGCAAGAGCAGGTGTTGGAGTAGACAACATTGATTTGAATGCTGCCACTGAAAAAGGTATTATGGTTGTAAACTCACCAGAGTCCACTTCAATCACAGTAGCAGAACATACTATGGGATTATTACTTACCATGGCTCGTAAATTATCCATTGCTGATAAATCTGTAAAAGAAGGAAAATGGGAAAAGAAAAAATTCATGGGCGTTGAACTTAGAAACAAAACCCTTGGTGTAATTGGAATGGGTAGAATAGGTTCCCAAGTAGTGAACAGATGTAAAGCATTTGAAATGGATGCAATGGCATATGATCCTTACTTGCCAGAAGAAGTTGCAAAACAGATGGGCGTAAAATTAACTGATTTAGACACTGTACTTAAAAATGCAGACTTCATTACAATTCATGTGCCACTCACCCCTGAAACCAAACATTTAATTTCAACAGAACAATTTGAAATCATGAAAGATAGTGCTTTCATTACAAACTGTGCTCGTGGTGGAATTATTGATGAAGATGCATTATACGATGCATTAACCAACAACAAAATTGGAGGTGCTGCATTAGACGTATATGAAGAAGAACCACCAGCAGAAGATTCAAAATTATTTGAACTTGACAACATCGTATTAACCCCACACATTGCTGCTTCCACTAAAGAAGCTCAAAGAGACGCAGCAATTATCGTAGCTGACGAAATTATTGATTTATTCAAAGGCGGAACTCCTAAAAATGTTTTAAACATGCCACGTATCGATAATAAAACCTACAAAGAAGTATCCCCCTACTTAGAATTATGCGAAAAATTAGGTAGTTTCATTTCCCAAGCAGTTAATGGAAAAATTAAAGAAATTGAAATCGTTTACAGTGGAGAATTAGCTGAAATCGACAATTTAGAAATTTTAACAAGAACTGTCCTCCAAGGAGCAATCAATCCGTTCTTGAGTTCTCCTGTAAATGCAGTTAATGCTTCCCTTGTTGCTAAAGATAGAGGTATAAGTGTAACTGAAGGAAGAAAAGATAACGCCAAAGGATATGATTCATTAATCAAAGTTATTGCTAAAAGCAACAAAGATAAATTCTCAGCTGAAGGTACAAATTTACACGAAGCAAGAATCCTAAAAGTTAATGACTATTGGGTAGATGTTATTCCTGAAGGACATATGTTTATTGCAAAATATGAAGATGTTCCAGGAAGTATCGGTAAAATTGGAACCAAATTAGGAGAATATGGAGTAAATATTGGAATTATGCAAGTTGGAAGAGATGAACAAGGCGGAAGAGCTATCATGATTCTAACTTTAGATAAAGAAATTCCAAATAATGTCATAAAAGAAATCCAAGGTTTAGATAATGTCTATGACGCTGTCGGCCTTGAATTGTAAATAAAAAACAATTTCACCATTTTGTTTTTTATTTCTTATTTTTTTATTTAAAAAAAAGAGAATTATTTTCTTAATTCCCTGCGAATACTCTTAACCGTACCATCAGGGTTAAGTTCTATTTTTATTACTTGATGATTGTTATCAATACGTGTGGCTTCAAATTCATCGTAATGGTCAACGAAAGTATCGTCAGTTGTGAAAAACTCATCATCTGCCTCATCAAGAAGGCCAGGTTTGAATTCATCGTCTTCTGTTAACACATCATCCTCATCAAAGAATTCATGAGCATTATCTTCAACCAGATGACTGTAATCACCAATCGTATAGCTTTGAGGTTCACCATACCTATCATATGCTTTAAATGTTGCCAAAGAATACGGAAGGCAAACAATCATGTGAAAAAAGCCATTTTTTGAAAATGTCACCAAATCTGCATCGGAAGGCATTGCGCTAGGTCCCGGATGTGAGTGAACAGACCCCCAGTATTTGGTATTCAGAGGAATCATTTCTGTGTGCACCACCGCACCGGTTTCACAGGTTTCACCTGGGACAAAAATCAAACCTGTGATATAAAGAATTTTATCAATTATTTCTCCATCGAAAAAAGCTAAAAATTCATTGGGATAAGCTTTCTTAGCATAATAAATTACAGAATCAAGAACTTCCTGATCAACTCTAACTTCCTTAAACTCTTCATCATCATTGCCAAATAACTTTGAAATAAAGCCCATCATATCACCTAATCAAATTTTCAAAAAATTCTTTGTTAAATTTCGGAACTTCCCAATCAACATAAGCATAAGTTCTATAGGACACCTGTTCCTTATTTTCTTTTTTATTGAAACCTACAACTTTTTTATTTTTCCTATATACTGCAATTCCTCTTTTCTTATAAGTTTCCACATCATTCAAGTTAATGCCATTTTGATACAGCAATTCATGAATTTCACTTGACTTGAGTCCATTAATTTTATCGTTTGCTATTTTATTTGAATATTTCGATTTCAAGAATGAAATCCCATAAGATGCAATGCAATTTTTCCAGGACTCATCCTGCCTCCACTTAAAATATTTTAAAACATCTTCATCAGAAATAGGAATAATTCTTGAATCAAAAGATGGAGGTTTTTTAAAATCTGCATCATAATGCAATACAAACGAACTAGCTGTAAAACTAGCAATTACAGAATTAATTTTTTCAATCCTGCCATCAAAAGGTATTCTCTCTAAAAGTAAGCTGATTTCATCTGAAAAAGTGTATACAAATACTGGAGAAAATTCTTTAAATAACTCATTACAGACTTTTGACATTACCTGGTAAAAATTTTCATCATAAGGTTTTATCAGATTTAAATCCTTTGCCAGCTTATGAAAACTTCTGCCGTCTAACCTAACAATAATTTTTGAGTTTTTTGGAACTTTCAGTGATGAATAAACTTCAAAATCCTTCATTACATACCCACACTAATGGTTTCGTTGAAACTTTTAAGCAACCTAATAGCTGAAAGTGCCGCCAACATACTGGTTTTCGGATTGGCTGCACAAGGATAATTCATAGTTGTTGTTTTGAATTCCCCGAAATCACCTCTTGCAGTAATTTCATGAACATTCCGATCCACATTAGGATCTACAATAATCTTTACGTTAATATCCCTTTGGCAGGCAACGCTAATTGTCGCCGCAACATTGATATTTAAAGGAAATTCCTTAACAGCATCAGATGCCTTTCCTTCAAACAAAACCTCTTCCTTATCAATTTTTTTACCCAAAGATTTTGGAGATTTACGTGTAACAAGATTAACTTCTTCTAAACCAAATTTAGCAACTGCTTTAATTCCATCCAAACCAACAATAGCTCCAGAAGGCAAATGTATTTTAGCATTGTTCTTTTTAGCAATTTTTTCAATATTCTGATAAAAATCAATGTCCATAAATGCTCCCACACTCATTATAATCATGTCACGACCTTTGCCCAATACTTTCGGTGCAAATGACCTGACGGAATCGGGGGAAGCACATTCAAGAATCAAATCCACATTATCAACCATTTCATCAAAATCAAGTGCTGCAACACCACCAGCTAGAGAAGCTAAATTTTCTGCCCTCTCAATATCCTTATCAAAAAGATATGCTATTTCAATACCATTATTTTCAGGAACAATACTTGTTGTAATAATATTAGCAATTGCTCCACAGCCGATAATACCCACTTTCATAAAAATCACACTATAAAATTAAATTCTGAATAAAGATAATTAAAAAAAAAAGAATTGAAGAAAGATTAACTATAATCTTTCAGCATCAAATTGAACTTGAGTTTCGTTTTGTGGTTGAGTTTCATTTTGTTTTGGAACTACTGGGTCAGGAATTTGTGGTTCTTGATTCACTTTTTTTATATCCCTAGGATTGATTAACATGATGTCCCCAATAGCTTGAACTTTATCAAAATCCACAGTCAATAAATCATTTTGGAAAGATCTCATATCATGTTCCTCTGGAGATTCCCCACGAATAGAACCGAATAATTGATTTACAATTGAACCAGTAGGTCTTCTTTCTTGTTCAATAGCCCTAACTTGTAATTTTGAAATAGTCCCTAACCTAATATTAAGAATAACGTCTTCTACACGTCCAACATAATGCCCTGTATTTGTATAAATATCTAAACTACGTAATTTTGAAACTTCTACCATGTTTACACCACAAGTAATATAATAATTAAATAAATATGTATAAATTTATTTTATTGTTAATATAAATAGTTTATGTTTTAAAACTATTAAATCGCCGTTTTACAAAAAATTTATTAAATTATAAAATTAAAATATAATTTAGAATAGAAAGAGGACTTCAAATGTGGGATACAACTAAAGATTATAGAATTTTAGTAGCAAGCAAAGCAAGAGAAAATTATTTGAATCTTATTCCAACAGCATCATTCAGAGGAAGCTGGAATAAAAAACAAGCTATTGATTTGGGCAAACAGATGAATAGTGATTTTCAATCATTAACATATTCATATTTAGAAGGAGACGAATTGGTTAACTCTCCCGATGTTGCAGCCCTAAAAGAAAAAGCTGAAAGAATTATTGAATACTTAGGCGGTCCAGACTGGAACAAAAAATTTTTAAGCAACGCACCTAAAGAAGACCGGGAAAAGACTCAGGAAAACATTGCAAAAGTAAGATTCTTTTTAGATACAATCATAGGCCTAAAAGATCGTTTGGCATTAGGCCCAATCAATGATCCGATAATGGGAGTTGATATTAAAGTTGGAGAAGTTATGAGTGTTACTGCCCATCCGAAAAACGATAAACTCATGCTCTGTAATGTGAACTTGGGAAAACGTGCAATTACCGTAGTTACCAATGATTTAAATGTTAAAGATGAAAATAAAGTTGGAGTTTCCCTACTTCCACCGCAGGCATTTAGCGACATTGTAAGTGAAGGAATGTTTCTTGGTATGAATGGAAGTATCCTCAAAGACGTTGAAGGTGAACTTGGCCAAATGCCTAAAGGAATTCCTATGGAATCCCTTAACGAAACCCGTAACCTTGTTGAAAACTATTTAAAATAAGTTTAAATACTTATTTTTTATCTTAAATTTAAACCAATCAATTTTGTTTTTGTCATTTCTTCAACGGCATATTTTATTCCTTCTTTTCCTACACCACTATTTTTAAATCCGCCGAACGGCATATTGTCAGTTCTGAATGTAGACTGTTTATTTATGAATACTGTTCCTGCCTCAATTTCCTGTGCACATTTCATTGCATTTGCATAGTCTGAAGTAAATACTCCTGCTTGAAGGCCGTAATCTGTATCATTAGCAACATCAATAGCTTCCTGAACAGAATTAACGCGAATGATTGGAGCAACAGGACCAAATGTTTCAAAAGCAACCAAATCCATATCCATAACTACATTATCAACAACTGTAGCTTCATAAAATGCCCCATCACGATTACCGCCAGTCAGTATTTTTGCACCCTCACCAACAGCATTGTTTACTGTTTCCTCAACCTGAATTGCTGCCTTTTCAGAAATCAGTGTTCCAAGAGTTGTTTTGCTATCCAAGGGATTTCCCATAACAAACTTTTCAGTTTCGCTGACTAGCCTGTTACAGAATTCATCAGCTATTTCATCCTCTATGATTATCCTTTTGACACCCATACACACTTGACCAGCATTTAAAAATGCACCATTGATAACTCCTTTAACGGCCTTGTCAATGTCGGCATCCTTTAAAACAACCATAGGATCATTTCCACCAAGTTCCAAAGTTACCTTTTTCATGCCTGCCTTTTGAGATATCATCATCCCGGTTGTAACGCTTCCCGTAAATGAAATTTTATTAATTTCCGGAGATGTCACCAAATAATCTCCTATTTCTGAACCATATCCAGTCACAGTGTTTACAACACCATCTGGAAATTCCTCATCCAACAACTCACAAAATTTCATGACTGTTAAAGGCGCTTCTGTTGGGGGCTTTACAATTACTGTATTCTTACATGCGATTGCAGGTGCAATTTTATGTATTGTTAAGTTCAATGGATAATTGAATGGTGTTATGGCCGCAACAACACCTAATGGAAGTCTTTGAGTGAATGCAAAAAATCCTTTTCCATTTAACCCAGCATCCAGAGGAACGCTTTCACCATATACCCTTTTTGCCTCTTCGGCAGCCAGTTTAAGTGTTTCAATGGATCGGTCTAGTTCCACCAATGATTCATTAATCGGCTTTCCAACTTCCAGGCTCAACAATTCTGCAAAGTCAGTTCTGTTTTGCCTTAATTTGTCAACGACATTGAATAATTTATTGGATATTTTGAAGGCTGACATTTCAGCCAAATCCTTTTTTGCAATATTTGCCTGCTGAATTGCCAAATCTGCAGTTTGTCTATGGGCAATTGGAACCATATCAATTATTTCACCATCATAAGGATTTTTAACTTCCTGTAAATCTTCACTTGAAATGTGTTTTCCACCAATTAGCATGTCCATCTTATCACCTTTTTAATTAATATTTTATACTAAAAATTATAAATATTATTTTATGGAAACAAACAGATTTGAAACATTTTTTGATGCAATAATTGCAATTATCATAACTGTTTTAGTTTTAAAAATACCTCAACCAGCATCACCAACACTTGAGGCAGTTTTAGAGTTACAATCAGTTTATGCCGCTTATTTCATTAGTTTTTTAATATTATACAATATCTGGTATGCCAACCATAACCTGTTCCAAGTTGTCGACAATATTGACAACACCACAGTTTGGATTTATGGAATAATGACATTTTTCATATCCTTGCTTCCCTATTTTACAATATGGCTGGCCAGGAATGTTTATTCAATTCCCACCGAGACAATGTTCGGAGTGATTTTTATTGTAACACATATCCTGCACACATTAGCAACCAAGGCAATATATAAAAGTAATCCATATAATAAAAAGCTGCAGGCTCTGAATAATGATTCATATCTGTTAAACCTGCCAGTCATCATACTGATTATTGGATTTATCCTAACATACACAGTTTACATTCCAGGAATTTATGTCTGCTGCCTAATTTCCATCGTATTGTGGATATTAATAGGCAGATTTGTAAAGGAGGAGGACAATGGAAACTGAACGATTTGAAGCTTTAATCGATGCTATTCTAGCAATAATAATAACAATCATTGTATTGGAAATTCCTTTAGCATCCACCGGGAGCTGGGAAGCATTATTCGAATTAAAATATGAATTTATAATTTATGCAATAAGTTTTATTGTATGTTTCAACTTCTGGAACTTCAACAACAACCTATTCAGCCTATCAATAAAATCAATTCAAAAGTCATCTGGACTATGGGACTGACATTGTTTGTATTTTCACTGCTTCCTTATCTGACAACATTCGTTGCTGAAAATTTCTATGTATTCTTCCCACAGTTTCTATACGGATTAAGCTTTATTGTGACTGCCATCCTTTCTAAAATCATATCCGTATTTTTAAAGGAATCCGATCCAGGAAATGTTGCACTGCAAATGGCTTTAGAAAAAGATTATATTTTTTTAATTACTATTGTTTTGGTAGTGATTGGAATGATAATCGGCTATCTTGCATATCCCCCTGCAGTAATAATATCCTGTTTGATATCAATTATTGTAATATGGATTGTTCCAAAAGCCCATTGATAACGGAATTACCCAATTATCTCTTTTTTCATTTCCTTAAATGCATTTTTTGCTTCAGGTATGGGGAACAATGGATAAATGTGAAACAGCCCTTTACCAACGATAAAACGGACATCAACACCACTTTCCTTTAGATTTTGAACATATTTTTCAATATCTTTATAAAAAATTTCATTATCGCCTGCAAAAATTAGTGTTTTTGCCAGTCCTTCATTATTGCCAAAAATAGGACTTACCCGATAATCCTTTACATCCAGATTGCCTGCCCATGCCTTTCCAATTTCCCTCAAACCAACTTCGCCTAAAATCGGGTCATCTTTACTGTTATATGGAGAGTTGCTCATTGAAATGTCGACCCATGGAGAGAATGTGACAATATGGTCCGGCTGCGGCAAATCAACAGTCTTAATATATTGGCAGAAGGACAGGACAAATCCCCCACCTGCAGAGTCTCCCATCAAAGTGATATTGCCTTTTGAAATTAGTTTTTTATATAACTCAGTAATCAGCACAAAAGTTTCATCCACATTATGCAAAGGAGCTAGCGGGTAAACGGGTGCAAGCACATATGCTCCTAATTTTCGTGACATCAGCATGCAATATAAATAATGTTGCCAGTTAATTTCATTGACATAAGCTCCACCATGTATGTAAAGGATTGTATTTTTAGCATTTTTATCACCAAAAGTGAAGACTTCCATGCCATTGAAATTTATGCTTTTGAAAATACTCTTTGGAGGCTTAGCATCTTTGTTTAATCTGTCCTCCAGGAATTGATTAATTTCTTCTAAAGAATCCATATACTTTGGCTTGGTGGACTTTAAAATAGATTCCTCCATTTTTGCTATAATTGATTTTTGATTAGGCATAATAATTAACTCAATGAACATTATGTTTTTAAAAACATATAATTTTTTGCAACGTTACCTAAAATAATTGCCCAAACTATGCAATTGTGAATTGAATTGCCTAAACTCTCTTGATTCAATTTCACCACTCAAATCAGATACATAAGTATTGTACATATAAATGGCCAGCAAGACCACAACCATGATTCCTCCAAACAGCAGTATGAATTCCGCTGAAGTCTGTCCCTTGTTATCCATCAAAAACCTCCCATAAAAAGACTTCCACCAAAAGTAGTTATCAGATAAAAAATACCAAAAGATGCTGCCGACAGAGGAAGTGAAAATTTAATTCCCTTTTTAAACTCACCATACATTATCAGGCTAATTATGAAACCAACCAAAATGGAGTGAATAATCAGATATATTTCACCTGCAACAGGGGCAGTTAAAATGATTTCGGACTCCATGCCATAATTTTGCATGAATTGTGAATAAACTCCAACCATTCCAATTGCAAATGGAGTTGCAACAATCGCTGAAATTAAAAGAAACATTACAGACATAGTAACAGTAGATTTTCTCTCACGTTTCAAGGCAAGCAAATCCCTCAAATCATCTGAAACTTCAAAAAGCACATTAGAAATGCTTGACCCACTTCTACGACCTTCCAAAATAATATCAAAAATCCGTTCCAATTCACGAGATTTCAAACGTTTGCTCATTGCTCTCCAGGCATCGTCAAAATTGCGACCCATACGAATTTCTATTATTGTACGCCTCATCTCGTCATAAAGCGGACCTTCACCATACTGTGACATATCCTCCATGGCGTTTTCGAAACTTAAACCTACCTGAAGCATGCTTGAAAGCTGTCTTAAAAAGTCAGGAGCTGTTTTTTCAATTTCCTGTGCCCGTTTTTCCTGCTGGACAACAACATATGTGAAAAGACCAGGAAATATAAAAAATGGCAAGATTAACACCGACATTGGCAGGTTTTGAAGGGCCAATGTTATTGCCAAAGGAATTTCTGACATTATGATGAAAATTATAAGTATAGCTAAAACTTTACTTGCATCAGTAAAAATAGCACCACTCAACAAAAATTCTTGTAATTTTGATAAATACTTTTCAGGAATAATATTGTCCAAAAATATTGCTAAATCATCAATTATTTTAAATTTCATAGAATAAAATTAGATTTTAAACAATATAAATTGTTGGTTATTTTTTAAATCAATTTTAAAAGATAAAAACAATATAAAATTTAGTTTGTAAAATCTTGAAAAATTAAAACTTAAAATCTGCTCGAATTCCACATATTTTTGCTAGAGTTCAATAATCCACATTATTCAATCATCTTCTGAATATTTCAAAAATGGCTCTTAAGGTAATCAATACAGGATAGATTTCCAATCTTCCAGTCAGCATATTGAACATACCTGCAATTTTCAACGGCCAATCCAAGGATTGTGATATCTGACCTATCTCCAAACCAATATTACCCTGCATAGAAATAGTGAAAAATAATGAATCGAATGTATCATGACCGTACAAACATAACAATGACCATGAAATTAAAATAAGTATCAAATAAATAGCTATATATATTCCGCTTTGTTCCACAAGATTTTCAGAAATTTTTTCACCTGAACGATTCAAAGGAACAACACTACCTTGAGGATACCATATTTCACGTATATTCCTATATATTCCTTTAAAAAATGCAATAATTCTCATTAATTTAATTGCACCTACTGTAGAACCAGTAGAACCCCCAATAAGCATCAGTACCATTATAATGAATATCGAAAATGCTGGCCATCCACCCATTACAGTTGAACTCTGAATACTGGCACCAGTTGTAGTGATTGCGGAAACTACAACAAATAAAATGTCCATCGGAACAATATATGAAGTCAAATATATCAATAGAAATGCAACTGCAATTAAAGCTATCATGAGTCTAAATTGCACATCATTAATCAATGACCTGCCCCTTGTCCGGATAAATTTGAAGTGAACCAAGAAACTTGTTGCACCCAATATCATTATAATCATTGTAACAAAATAAATCATGTTGTTTTGATAAAATCCGATGTTTGCATTTTTTACACTCATACCTCCGGTCGAAATAATGCAAAATGTATTGCAGACAGAATCAAAAATAGGCATCCCCACAAGCAAGTATAAAATAATTCCAAAAATTGTTAAAATCAAATAAATTTTAAGAGTGTGTTCGATTGTTGTTTTGATAGAAGGTTTAATACGATCTTCACGAGCTTCAGAAAGATATAATTTTGATGATACTACACCGGGCTTTGATATGGCAAATATAATCATGACAATTATTCCCAAACCACCAACCCACTGTTGCAATGCTCTAAAAAACAATATACTATAAGGCAATATTTCAACATCAGGATATATTGTGATTCCACTTCCAGTTAATGCAGACATGCATTCAAAAATACTGTCTATCATACTTAGGCCAGTTATAAAATGAAGTATCGAACCGCAAATGAAGCTTGCCCATACCCATGTTAATGTAGACACCATCATCGCATGCTTTAAACGCATTTTATTAACATCATATTTCTTTAAAGCTTCAACAAAAACTACTCCAAATAAAATAGAAATCAGCGCAAGCATGATAAAAATTATTGCATTAAATTCTAGATATATCAAATCAACTATAATTGGAACCAAACACAGCACGCCAATCCCAATCATCAGAAATCCCATATTCCTAGCAACAACCAATAGGTCGCTTTTATTAATATACCTCATGCATTTAACCTAATAATATTTATCAATTAGATATTGAATAAATCAACATATAAATATTATAGTAAATAAAATATTACAAAAAATAAGTACAATACGAACAAAACCATCATTAATTTTTAAAATACAATACGGAAATTACAAAATAAAACATTTTATATATTACTAGCAAACTAATTAATTGAAAAAAAAGAAAATAACGGTTTATTCATATATCAGAGTATAATAAACCGGTTGCTCTAGCAGTGAAGAAGGTAATGTAAACACCTAAAATACCAATTAATATTCCTCCAATGACAGTATTCCATCGATTAATAAAACCTACAATAACAAATAATGCCAATGAAATTACTGTAATCACAACAATGAACAATATAAGTTTTACAACACCAACTTTAGAAATATCTCCGATAGCTTCACCAATTGAGAGCGCATCCACCAAATCTTCAGTTTTAGCCAATCTGCATTGACCCATAAACAATGCCAACGCAAATATAACCGCTACGATGATTGTAAGTATCAAAGATAACCAGTGCTGGAAGATTATTGCTAAAATCGCACTGATGATTATTGGAATAATCATATAAACAAGAGTTACAACAAAATATTTGATACCGTTGACAAATTGTCTTACCAAATCAATTTCAGGAGCTCCACTGCTCCTTTCAATACCATACTTTATAATGTCCAATTCATAACCGGAAATAAAGAACCATACAAAGAAAGCAACAATGATTCCAATAATTCCAGATCCAATAACAATTAAAAGATTATCAGCATTAACACCAACCATCATTCCGGCGATAGTTCCAGCGACTGCAATTCCTAGAATAATTCCCAGTATAAGATATATTACGAATGCTTTAATGTTTTGAAATGGATAAACTAAAGCATCACTAAATATTTCACCTAATTCCATCTTTGTTCACCTTTAAAAATTTAATAAATCCTCAAATTAATGATAATGAAATTTATAATAAAAACAATATTTATATATTTTGAAAACCTCGAAAAATTATATATAAACTTAAAAGAAAAATATAATTAATTAAATTTGGAGAAAATTTAATGAGTGAAAATAGAGTTGAATGGATTGACTTTGTACGTGCAATTGCAATATTAACCGTTCTGTATATCCATGCAACAGATGGTATTTACATAATATCATCCGATGCGATAATGAATTATACCATTTATTCTAGAATATTTAATTTTGCATCTCTTTTTATTGGACGTATAGGGGTCCCATTCTTTTTAATGATTACAGGTTACTTATTATTGGATAGGTCATATAACGATGAGCGTGTCCGTAAGTTTTGGAGCAAAAACTGTAAAGGACTGATTATAGTTACAGTAATCTGGTCTGTCATCTATGCAATCAGTTTACAGTTTATTACCATTGGAAGCAGTCAGATTAACGTTTCTGAAGCTGGAAATTTATTCTTTAGCCATATGTGGTATATGCCTATGATTATTGGAATGTATCTTTCAATGCCATTTGTATCAAGCGCATTAGAAAAATTTTCCCCAAGAACAATTTACCAAGCGACAATCGTATTTACACTTTTAGCATTCTTACTACCATTCATCACAGTTATATTGTCAATGCATGGCATCCAAAATGTCAATATCCAATATTGTCTTGGATTTAGTGGTGGAGTTTATGGTATCTACATCATCTTAGGATATTTAGTCAAAAAAGGATTATTTAAAAAATATTCCTCCAAACTCATGGGATTGATTGTACTGGTATCATTTTTAATATGTGTATTGTTCCAATACTATTCATTCACAAAAGGATATGAATTCTTCTTATGGTATGAATTCCCATTTGTTTTAACTGGATCCTTTGCACTGTTTGAATTATGCTCAAGAATGGGAAAAGTTAGAGCATTCCCATTAGTTAGCTTTTTATCAAAATACTCTTTTGCAGTATTTTTAGTGCACAACCTATTCAGATTGCCATTGCTTCCAATTGTTGTTGAACTACCATTTACAGAACCTGTTAAAGCAATCATCCTTTGGATTCTATTAATAATATTCAGCTACATTGCTGTAGTAATAATATATAGAATTCCTAAATTTGGAAAGTTTATATTATATATGAGATAATCAAATATTATCTCTTTTTATTTTTGATATTAAAATTAGAAATTTTCACCAGTTGACCTGAGAAACTGTGAAAATGCTAAAAATAATTATTAATCTCTTTTTAAATTTTTGTAATGCTGTCCAACAACTATTGACAAAACTAATATGCTCATCGAACTTATGTGAAGTTAACCCATTCATAACACAATTTAAAATTATAACCTTTTCTAAATTTAATCCAAAAATAATAATATTAACTAAAAGAAATATAATCTTAGCATTCATATTACATCCCATTTTACAAATTTTCGTAAAAATTTTTAAGGAAGTAATACATAAATTTAATTAATAAAAATTAAAACTTTTAAATTATTTTAGTCGTGATTAAAATGAACATTAAAAAAAATTACAATGGAAAAGAGTTAACTATTGAAGTTGGAGATCGTATTGATACAGTTACCGCACCTGATTTCGAAAATGAAATAATGGACGAAATGGGTAAATTCGATTCATTAATTATCGATTTTACTGATTTGGAATATATCTCAAGTGCAGGATTACGTGTTTTAATTGCAACACAAAAAAAATTAAAACCGGAAAACATTCCTATGACCATTAAAAACGTTAATGACACCATCAATGAAATATTCAAAATGTCCGGTTTCGACAAAATCTTAAAGATAGAATGAACTCAATTTCATTAAAACCAGAATTAAACGAACTATATACTTTAAATGAGTTTATTTCAAATGAACTCGGAAATGAAAATATTCAAGTTAATCTGATTGCTGAAGAAATATTTGTCAATATCGTCAATTACTCACAAACTGAATTTATTAGAGTTAACATCGAATACGAAAACCCGACATTAACCATAGAATTTATTGACAATGGAATTGAATTTAATCCCCTCCTTAAAAAAGCACCTGAAACTCCCGAAACTATCGAGGATGCTAAAATTGGAGGGCTTGGAATTTTTTTAACAAAAGAAATGGCGGATAATCTGGAGTACTATTACCAAAATGGTGAAAATCATTTGAAAATTATTAAAAATGTGGAATAATGAATGATAAAATTAAAAAAATAATAATTCCCTTTGTTTTAATGATGATACTTGATTTGGGAATATATTATTTGCACCATGGATCAAATTTCGGTGGGGGATTGAGCCCACATGTAGGATTATTGGTAATTTTAGGCTTACTATTCGGACCATATGGTGCACTCGGTGCAGTTATTGGAAATTTAATATGTGATATGATAAGAGGTTACTATCCTTCACTCTCATTGTTATCGGCTGTATTTAGTTTTGGAATATCATATCTAGGATATAAACTATGGTATGATTCATATAAAGGCAGGTCCGAAGTTTCAAGGCCAAAATTAAATAACACTTCAAATGTAATCTTATTTTTTGGAATAATACTAATTTGTGGTGTTTTATATTCATTAATCCATGGAAAGTTGTTTTATTTATTATATCCAGATACAATATCAATAACCACACTTATTGAATTGAGATACTTTTTAAACTTTATCAATTCATCAGCCCTCTTTGGAATAATCGGAATATGGCTTTCAAATAAAATTAATTTTGTCCATATCCCTGAAAAATCAGAAAAAAAATTCAATTTAAAATTATATAAAATATTGGGAACTTTATTGATTCTCTCATTAGTATTGACATTAGTGATGGATTATACCATCAAAATGAACCACTACCGTATTCTAATTGAACTAATAATTATTGGAATACTATTATTCAGTTATTTAAGGAAACCTATTACTTCAGACATTTATACTGAAGATTATGATTCGATTCCTGAAGATATAATGAATATTTTCCTTTTAACAACATTATTTATGGTAATTTTTGGAATCATAGTGGCAAGTGACCACACATTAATTACCGCAATTGACAATGTCCTTCCAATAAACAGGACTGAGGTAGTGCTTTCAATGATGTGTTTTATAGACATCTTATTGCTTATCTTCCTCATCCCATCATTAACCGTTTTAAAATACATTGAACGGAAAGTAATCGAACCTATTTTATCATTTGCAAAAATTGAAGAGTTCATTCATGAAAATGAAAAAATAGAATCTGATGGATTGGTGAAGATTTATTCCAAATACATTAATGAAAAAACTGAAATTGGAACTCTTGCTCGTTCATATACTGAATTAATCAAATTCAATAACAATTATATAGAAAATATTCATAAAATTGAGGGTGAAAAAGAGCGTATTAAAGCAGAACTTGAAATCGCAACAAAAATTCAGGCAGCAAATCTGCCAACTGAACCCATCACAACCAACAATTATCTTGTTGACGGTTATTCAAAACCTGCAAAAGAAGTTGGAGGAGACTTTTTCGATTATTATGAGTTAGACAACGAAAATTTAGCGATTGTGATTGGAGATGCATCAGGCAAAGGTGTTCCAGCAGCAATTCTTGCAATGACTACCCAAGTACTGGTAAAACAATTGCTTAAAACAGAAAAAGACCCCTCAAAAGTATTATATTTATTGAATAATTTACTATGTGAAAATAATTCCGAAACAATGTTTATGACATTATGGCTCGGAATATATAATAAAAAAACTAAGAAATTAATTTTTTCAAATGCAGGACATGAACCGCCATTGGTTAAAAAGAACAATAAATTTATATTTCCAACTATCGATTCAGGAATTGTTTTGGGAATCATGGAAGATTATGAATTCCTAACTGAAGAAAAAGATTTATCACAAGAGATAGTGTTATATACCGACGGAATTACAGATGCAAACAATGATGAAAATGAAATGTATGGAAAAGACAACTTATCAAAGTTCTTCAATAAGTTTAAAAATGATAACGAACCAATTACACCATTATTAAATGATATTGAAAAATTCACCAAAGATACCGAACAATTTGACGACATGACATTATTATATTTGAAGATCCGCAATGATTAAAGTAGCCTGTGCAAATGTTGATGATTTGAATTTGCTTAAAGCCTATAACTTACTGCCTGAAATTAGAAAACAAAAAGTTAATCTATTCAGGTTTGAAAAGGACAAAAAGCTTAGTGCCGGAGCATATTTACTTTTGAACAAATTATTAAAAGAAGAAAATATCACACAACCTATTTTTAAAACTGAAGAATACGGCAAGTCATATATATCCAACTATGAAAACATTTACTTCAACTTGAGCCATTCAGGGAAATTGGTTGCCTGTGGAATATCAGACAGGGAAATAGGAATAGATATTGAATACAATGACCCTAAAATTGATTTGAACATAGCTAAAAATTACTTTTACAACAGTGAATATGAAGGCATTATGAACTCAAAAAATCCATCCAATGAATTTTTCAAATATTGGGTTTTAAAAGAAAGTTACATGAAATACACAGGTTTGGGTTTTAATTTGGACTTGGACCGCTTCGAAATAATCATCAAAGAACAGATTAAACTCAATAATGATAAAAATAACCTCAAATTTAGTTTGTTTGATGTTTATGACTACAAACTAGCAATATGCTCAAAATATAACGTGAAGGAATATACTGAATACTCCTCAAAAGAATTGTTATAATATTTAATTATTTTAATCGATGTTTAAAGGCAAATCACCAATGACATTACCTTTCTTGGAAATACTGACAGTATCTTCAAGACGAACTCCGAATTCTCCTTCCAGATATATTCCGGGTTCAACAGTTATCACCATACCCTCTTCAATAATTGTTTTATCACGAGGTGAAAAACCAGGAGTTTCATGAATATCCAGTCCTAAACTGTGGCCAGTGGAGTGAATGAACTTATCGCCATAGCCATATTCATCAATAATATCTCGTGCAACCTTATCAACTTCACAACATTCCATTCCAGGTTTAATTGCATTTATGGCTTTGTCATGTGCTTCAGCCACAATATCCCAAATTTCATGTTGTCCTTCGGTATAAACCATCGTACGAGTATTGTCAGAACAATACCCCTCAAAAATAGCTCCCCAATCAATCAATATCGGTTGGGACAGTTTTTTAGCCTCAGGAATTGCATGAGGCAAACTTGATGAAGCACCGCTTGTGACAATACTATCAAAGGATTCCTTATCAGCACCATTTTCAATCATATGGCGAACCAAATCAAAAGCCACTTCTTTTTCAGTATTTTGATTGTTTAGAATGTCCAACTGTAAAAATGATTTTTGAGCAATTTCAGTTGCTTTGGTGATTTTTACAATCTCTTCAGGAGTTTTTATCATTCTTTGCTTATCTATGTATGTTTTGGAATCAATTTTGAAATCGTCCCTAAATCTAACATAAGTACTGAAGGGCAACATTGGCTCAATAGCTAAACTTTTAATTCCTTCTTCTTTTAGCTCTTTAATCATGACATCATATGATTCATATTCTTTTGTTTCAATTGAAGAATTGTTTTTAGCCAATTCCATATCCATTCCAGAAGCGTAGATAACGGGATTGTCTTTAATTACACAAAATGCAAAGCTGGTTGGCTTATAACCGGAAATATATTCAACATTAGTAAATCCAGTCAATAAATAAGCATCAAAATCGTCGTTTTTTAAATCTTTTAAAATGTTATCAATATGTAAGTCCATGATTAATATTAGAAAAAACTTTATATATAAAATTAGATATTTTAAAATTATGTTTAAAGTTACAGCTAGTGAAATAAGAGATTTGATTATTGCATTTCTTGTTATCTCCCTAAGTTTTGGAATCGCAAATACTGGAAGAGACATGAACGCTTTAATAACCATTCTTCCACCAATCATGGTAGGAGTAGGGCTTGGTTTTATCCTACACGAATTGGGACATAAATTCGTGTCAATGAAATATGGATACTGGGCAGAATTCAAATTATGGCCACAAGGATTAATATTTGCGCTCATCACTTCATTTTTCGGATTCGTATTTGCAGCTCCCGGAGCAGTATACACATATGCAAACTATATGACTGATGAAATTAACGGTAAAATATCCCTCGCAGGACCAATTGTAAACATTATTCTTGCCATAGTCTTTTTAATTATTGCAACAATAGTATATCGTTCTGCATTTACTTCACAAACATCTCTTTTAATATTTGTAATATGTTCCCTCGGTTATTCAATTAACAGTTTTTTAGCTGCATTCAACTTATTACCAATTGGAAACCTTGACGGATCAAAAGTAATGAGATGGAACATTGGAATTTGGTTTGTTACAATAGCCATTGCCGGAATTATGACCGCATTATCCATGACAATGGGTGTTGAAAACATGGTGAGAATAATAATAGGATTTTAGAATATGAAAGAAGAAATTACATACTTTACAGGTACCCATAGAGTAATTGCTCCAAAACAAACTATTGAAAACAACAAAGAAAAACTAAAGATGGCAGGAATTACTCGTATTGCCGACATTACTGATTTAGATAGGATAGGCCTTCCAATTTATACTGCTATCAGACCTACTGCGGAAGACGGTGCAATCAGCATTTATGGTGGAAAAGGCATTACAAAAGATCATGCAAAAGCATCTGCAATGATGGAAGGCTTTGAGAGATATTCAGCTGAAAGACAAGAAAGTGATGAAAGCATCATATGCAATTTAACTGAGATTGAAGAATACGGAGAATATATTGACCCTAAAACCTTAAATTTACCTAATGAATTTGAAAAAAAAGATATTAGTGATTTTAGACTCGAATGGAACAAATGTAAAGACATAATATCTGAAAAAGAGTATTACCTCCCAACCAATGCAATTTTTCATCCATACATTCCAAAAGAAACAACACAAAGTCTATTCAAGTCCAATACCAATGGGCTGGCCTCAGGAAATATTCTGGAAGAAGCAATATTGCATGGAATGTTTGAAGTGATTGAAAGGGATGCATGGAGCATATTTGAGTTGACCCATAAAAACTATGCACAAATTGACATAGACAGTATCGAAAGTGAAGTTATTAAAGACATAATAGATAAATTCGAAAACAACGGAATAAAAATCAAATTAATGGATTTTACTGCAGACATCAAAATTCCAACAATTGCTGCTTCAGCCGACGACACAGTCACCAAAGATGCGGGACTTTTAACACTAGGAATTGGAACCCATCTCGATCCAGAGGTTGCAATTCTAAGAGCACTCACAGAAGTAGCCCAAAGTAGAGCAACACAAATAAATGGAGCTCGTGAAGATACAGTCAGAGCAGATTTTGCTCGTGAAGCAGGTTACGAAAGAATGAAGCGCATTAACAAGTTCTACTTTAAAGATGAAGAGGAACAAATTAAATTATCAGATATTGAAAATAAAAGTACATCCTCCATTACAGAAGACATTGAAATCGTTAAAAATGAATTAATAGCTAATGACATTAAACAAATATTATATTCCGATTTGACAAGACCTGAAATAGATGTTAGTGTAGTAAGAGTCATTATTCCTGAAATGGAACTTTATGCAATTGACAAAACAAGAGCAGGTTATAGATTTTTAAAAGTATGATTAAAATGGTAAAGATTATAATTTATGCAGGATTATCACTTCCATTTGATGAAGCAAAAGAGATATTGGACAGTTTTGGTGATGTGGAAGTAATATATAAACGACCAATCAAAAGAGGAGATTTAAATATTGCTTTAAAAGAAAAACCTGACATTATTGGCATAATTGACGGAGTATTTCACCAAAATTCTGCAGTTGGACATAAAGAAATTCTTACTGTAATCAAATCAGGAATAAAAGTGTTCGGATCATCAAGTATGGGTGCATTGAGAGCATCTGAACTAGACACATTAGGAATGGAAGGTATAGGATATTGCTATGAACAATATGCTACAGGAATAATAGATTCAGACGATGACGTTGCAGTGATGCTTGATAGTGAAACTTTAGAACCGCTTTCAGTTCCGCTAATAAATATGCGATACGTATTTTCAAATGCTGCAAATGAAAAGATTATAACAGAAAATGAAAAAGAAGAGTTGCTCAGCATCGCTAAAAAAACATATTATCCAAAAAGGAATTATGCATCAATATTAAACGAATCTGATTTGGAAGACAATAAAAAAGAGAATTTAATAAATTTTATCCGTGAAAGCAAAGACATTAAAAAAGAAGATGCCAAATCATTACTAAAACACATCAAATCAATAATATAAAAATTCTATTTTTTTCTAAAATAATATACGTGTCATAAGACAAATTATTGAATTAATAAAATAACCTAACTTTAAATAAAAAATCAATCAAATAAAATAAAAAAGATATTAGAAACTACCTTTAAATTAATCATAAATTCAAAATAAATAAAGATAATTTCTTAGGGAAAATAAAAAAATCAATTCTTCATTTCCTTATATTTTTTTAAAACAATGTCGGGAGTTTCGATACTCTGATTGAAAGATACAGAGAATTCTTTAGGTTCAAAATCATCAGGAACTTTTCTAAGTCCCTGCAATGAAATAACCTCACTATCAATTTTAAATCCAACACCGTCAGCATCGACACTGATTAGATTGATTTCCATTTCGGAAGCTTCATCCAATACCTGATTGGCTTTAACATCATATTTTAGATTTAAAATCTTGTGAGGAATAATCTCATTAATAGTCCTTTTAATTACTGAATCGAAAAGTTCTAAAAATTTTTTAGCAGGTGGCAAGTTATTAACCCACCAATAAGTGATTACTGAGTTAATGATAATATCATGTTCAGCCAAATCATCATAAAATCTTGCACGAACACTAACACCACTATCATTAACTTTAACAATCAAAACCGGACTAACACCCATTATATCACAATTATTCTACTAATGCTCTAATCAAATCACTAGCTCTGACAAGACCAACCAAATCCCCTTCAACACCGATAACAGGGATTTGTTCGATATTTAATGATTTCATTTTTTTAGCACAATCAGTAACTTTAGTTTTGGAGTTAGCTACTTCTACATTGCCAACCGCAACATCGCCAACAACTTTATCTGTGAATTTCAAGTGGTTTTTCTCAATATATAATACAGAAGTACTATCCCATGACCATTTGTCACCTTCAGTACCGACTGTGGAACTGTGTTCACTTCTTTCAGAAATGATTTCGATTTCGGAAATGAAATCAGTTTCGGTTAAAATACCTGCCAATTTAGCATCATTATCAAGAGCCAATACAGATTTTAAACCAAATTGATTCATAGTTTCGAATGCGACATTTAATGGGGCATTAACCCAAGTAGTCGGAACGGTAGTAATCATATAATTTTCAACTGCATCATCAACATTAACTTTAGTTAATGCTTTGGATACCAAATCGAAAGAAGTAATTATACCCACTAGTTCCCCTTCATCAGTAACAACCGGAACTCTTCTAACGTTATTATCAATCATAACACATGCTGCATTAGTTACATCATCATCAGGACTAACAGTGACTAAATTCCTACTCATCAACATAGCAATTTGTTCTTCATCAGGATTATTAATTAAATCTGAACGTGTAATAACACCTACCAATACATTAGTGTCTTCTTTTACTACTGGAAGTACTGCTTTATTTTCTTTTCTCATTAAGTCTAAAACTTTTTCCCTGTTTCCAGGTACGGAAACACTAACTACATTTTTAGACATGGTTCTTTTGACTAACATAAAAAACACCTATATTAAATAATATGAATCAATAAGGTAGAAAATTAATGCACTACAAGTACCGCGCATTTAGCAGAGTTTACAACCTTATCTGCTACACTACCCATAATAAATCTATCGAAGCCAGACTTACCTGAACTTCCCATAACAATTAGATCAACTTGTTCTTCAGCAGCTACATCTAAAATAACTCTTGCTGGAGAACCTTCACGAATAACATGATTCATTTTTATATCATCTTCATTTAATTTATCGAATTCTTCAAGATTTTCATGTGATCGTTCATTTAATATTTGATTTAACTGGTACACTTCATCATCTAATGGAAGTCCGTTAACAAAATTATTTTCAGTGACGCTTACAGCAATTATTTCAGCTCCACTAACTTTAGCTAAGAACAAAGCATGTTTTTGTGCTTTTTTAGCAAATTCTGACCCATCTGTTGGGACCAATATTTTTTTATACATCATTAACATCTCCCAATATAATATATGAATTCAATCATGATACTATATGTTAATTTTTTTATTTATGATATATAATATATTTTTCGATTCACACCTATTTATCATATTTAAGTAAGGATTAATAGAAAAAGAATTTGACACAATAAACTCTGCAGATTCACCCACAGAAATTGTTGATTTTTTAACAAGGTCATTAATTTTATTACAGCATACATTAGTTGTAGCCATCTGCAACAATTGTTTTGGATTCAAATAGTTTTTATAGTAAATAGACATTAACTTTAAGCTGAATTCCAACTCCCGAAACATATTTGGAGAATTAAGCATCACATTATCCGTTCCAATCAAAGGTTTAATGCCCATATCCAACATCTTATTTAGAGGAACAACACCTACATTCAAAGTCGCATTAGCCCTCGGACAAACGACAACATTCTGATTTGATTTTGAAACCGAATCCAAATCATCGAACTTTGGATTGGTTAAATGAACTAACTGATCAAAATCAGATTCGACACCTCGAGCAATTTCAGTTTTATCAAATTTATCGAAAGACTCCAATTGATTAGATTCAGATTCCGCAACATGAATGGATGATATTTTATCCTGATTATTGCACTCATCAACAATAATCCTTGCAACATCATCAGTGACTTCACCAAAACCGCTTGGAGCAATACCGTCAGCAATCCTTAAAAGTTTGCGAACGGCTTTTTTAACTTTTTTCAAATCAGGATCATCACCATAAAAACTGTCATCCCGGCCCAAAATAATTGGCTTGATAGGGATTTCTGCAGAAGCCTTTTTTAAAAGCTTAACACCATTTATTCCCCCTTCGCGATAATCGATGAAATGAGTGATACCATTTTGAACCATTTCCCACATCGTATCCATCATAGCGGATATTAAAACTTCATCATCCACATTAGCCAAAGCTTTATGTTTTACACCGTTAGGAGGTTTTACCATTTCACTTAATGATAATGAATAACCCTCATCTTTGATAATCGAATCGCCAATGTGCATATGTGCATTGATAAATGAAGGACATACAACCGCACCATCAACATCGATAATTTTACCTTCCCTAGAATCTTTTCCAATTTCCACTATTTTACCATCATCAACGACAATATTTTCTTTTTTTAAAGTCAAATCATGGCCTTTTAATATGATTCCATTAGCTATAGTAAACATTAAAGGAAAATCTAATTTTTTTAATTAATAAATTTTATTATACATTAAATTTATTAAATTGAAACAAACAATATTAAATTTAATAGACCAATAAATGATAATTAGCATCTTTTAAATAGGAGATGATTTTATTAATTCTCAAGAAATACGCTATTTTTATAGAAATATTGTGAAAGCTGGAAATATTTACCGAGTAAAGCACAATAACAAGGATTATGGAGAATTTAAAAAATTATCCGATGCATTATATGAAAGAGATGCGCTATTTTTTTGTAATTTTGACTATGACCTGCTTGTTGAATGTGACTTGGAAAACAAGTATGAAAATATGGAATTGCCACCATTTCCTGAAAAACGGCCAAAAGGACGAATTAAAGGAATGCATGTCAATAAAAAGGAAAGAGAAGGAGAAATCCTTTTCAATCATAAGCTTCGCAAATTTTATATTCAAAGAGGAGATGAAATTGTCGGATATTATGATACAATGACTGAAGCATTCTATTACAAAAAACTACTAATGGACAATGATTGGGACATTGATGTGCTGAAAACAAATGTAACTGAAAAAATCGAAGTCAATATTAAAATTGATACAACCAAAGAATATAAGGTTAAATTAAATTACTGTCCAAAATGTAAAAGTAGATTGGACATCAATGCAACAGAATGTCCGTCCTGCGGTATTGACATTAAAGAATATTTATTCAATAATTAAAAAGAGAGATGAAGAATTTAATCTCCATCAGTGTATTTATTTAAAGATTTTACATTGATTTCACTATTTTGAACAGCCGGAATTGCATTTAAAACTGCTCTTGCTCCAGCCAATGTGGTAACATAAGGTATACCGAGTTCAATAGCTAATCTTCTGATGATATAACCATCTTTTGCAGATTGTTTACCTTCGGAAGTGTTAATGATTAAATCAATTTCTTTGTTTAGAATTGCATCCCTAATATTAGGGGAGCCTTCTGATACCTTTTTAACTTTTTCAACATCCTTAAGACCTGTTGCATCACCAGTACCTGCAGTTGCAGCAATTTCAAATCCTAAATTAGCAGCTTTTTCTGCAATAGGTCTGATTTTTTTCTTGTCCTGTTCTTTAACAGTAATGAAAATTTTACCTTCCTTAGGCAATTCCATTCCCGCTGAAAGCTGTGATTTGTAAAATGCCATCCCATAAGTTTCATCAATACCTATACTTTCACCAGTAGATTTCATTTCAGGACCTAAAACAGTGTCGGATTCAGGAAGTTTTAAGAATGGGAATACTGATTCTTTAACAGCAACATGGTCAATTTTAATTTCTTTGGTTAAATCAAAGTCTTTTAATTTGGCACCATTCATAATCCAGGTAGCTACCTTAGCAAGAGGCACACCTATAGCCTTACTTACAAACGGAACTGTCCTACTTGCACGAGGGTTAGCTTCAATGATATAAACCATTTCCTCATCAAGTTTTACAGCATATTGAATATTCATTAAACCTTTTACATCCAATTCCAATGCTAATTTAGTTGAATTTTCACGGATAGTATCTAAAATATGTTCAGGAATAGTTTGAGGAGGTATTACACATGCAGAATCTCCTGAATGAACACCAGCTTCTTCAATATGTTCCATAATACCCGCAATGAATACATCTTCACCATCACATAAGATATCCACATCAAGTTCAATTGCATCTTCCAGGAATTTGTCTACCAAAATAGGATGTTCCGGTGAGACTTTAACAGCCTCTTTCATATATTCTTCAAGCTCATTATTATCGTAAACAATTTCCATAGCCCTTCCACCAATAACATAGGACGGACGTACAAGAACTGGGAAAGTGATTTTTTCGGCAATGGATTTAGCTTCATCAAAGGAATTAGCAGTTCCATAAGGTGCCTGATGAATGTGTAACTTTTCTAAAAGTTCAGCGAATAATTCTCTGTCTTCAACCCTATCAATACTTTCATAAGGAGTTCCCCATATTTTAACACCAGCATTAGCCAATGGAACTGCCAGATTAATAGAGGTTTGACCACCGAATTGAACAATAACACCATCAGGTTTTTCCTGTTCGATAACACCCATTACATCTTCAAAAGTGATCGGTTCAAAGAACAATTTATCAGAAATGTCATAATCAGTACTTACGGTCTCAGGGTTATTGTTGATTAAAATTGTTTCAATTCCATCTTCTTTAAGTGCAAGAGAGGAATGTACACAACAGTAATCAAATTCAATACCTTGACCGATTCTAATAGGACCGGCACCAAGAATAACAACCTTTTTCTTAGTGGTAGATGTAAGTTCATTACCTGAATCGTAACTGCTGTAATAATAAGGAGTTTTAGCTTCAAATTCAGCAGCACAGGTATCTACCATCTTATATGATTGTTTGATGTTGTATCTTGAAAGTAAGTTTCTTACATATTCTTCAGTTTGGCCAGATAAATCAGCCAATCTTTTATTTGAACAACCCATCTGTTTTGCTTTCCTTAAATAATCTTCATCATCCAGTTTATCTGCAGAAACATCATTTTCAAAGTTTACAATGTTTCTGATTTTGTATAAGAAGAAATTATCGATATTTGTAAGTTCCCTTATCTTATCGATGTCCATACCATCTTTAATTGCAGAATAAATTTGGAAATAAATTAAATCTGTAGGTTTTGATAAATCTTCTTCAGTATATTCGACATATTCAAAACCGTCAAAGCCCATATCAAGTGATCTTAAAGCTTTCTGGAATGCTTCTTCAAAAGTTCTTCCAATAGCCATTACCTCACCGGTAGCCTTCATCTGGACTCCAACTTCACGTCCGACACCTTTGAATTTGTCAAATGGCCATCTTGGAATTTTAACAACAATATAATCAATAGCAGGTTCGAAAGAAGCAGGAGTTTCTTTGGTAATGTCATTTTTAATTTCATCCAAAGTCAATCCCAAAGCTACTTTTGATGAAATTTTTGCAATAGGATAACCTGTTGCTTTAGATGCAAGTGCACTACTTCTTGATACACGTGGATTTACCTCAATAACCTTATATTCATCATTTTCAGGATTTAGTGCAAATTGAATATTACATCCACCGCGAATACCCAATGCTCGGATAATCTTGATTGAAGCGTCACGCATTTTCTGAATAGTCTCATCACATAGGTTTTGAATTGGAGCTACAACAACACTATCTCCAGTATGGATTCCCATAGGGTCTATGTTTTCCATAGTACATACAATGATACAAGTGTCTTCTTTATCCCTCATTACTTCAAATTCAATTTCTTTCCAACCTAAAACAGACTCATCAATGAGAACCTGATTGATGAAACTCATATCCAAACCATGAGTAGCAATTTCAATTAGTTCTTCTTCATTGTGAGCTATTCCACCACCAGTTCCACCTAATGTGAAAGCCGGCCTTACAATAACAGGATAACCAATTTCCTTAACTGCATCAAGTGCCTCATCAACGCTTTCAACAGCCTGACACTTTGGAATTTCCTCTCCGATTTCTTCCATCAGATTAGCGAATAAATCACGGTCCTCGACGTCTTTAATTGTTTGAACATCAGAACCCAATACTTTAATTCCTTCTAATAATCCTAAATCCCCAAGGCCAGTTGCAATATTCAATCCGGTTTGTCCACCCATTGTTGGTAAAATAGCATCAATATCTTCTTCTTCAATAATTTTTGCAACGACTTCTGGAGTTAATGGTTCTGTGTAAACAGTGTCTGCCATACCCAAATCAGTTTGAATTGTAGCAGGATTACTGTTAACGAGTACTGTTTCAATACCTTCTTCTCTTAGTGATTTACATGCTTGTGATCCTGAATAATCGAACTCTGCAGCTTGTCCGATTTGAATAGGTCCAGAACCAATAATTAATACTTTTTTAATATCCTTATCTACTGGCATTTATAATCCCCATTTTATATCTTAATAATCATCCATCATTTGACTGAACTCATCAAAAATATTTCTTGTATCATTTGGACCAGGGCCTGCTTCAGGGTGGTACTGAATACATTTAAGAGGTAGTTCTTTGTGAGAAATACCTTCAGGAGTTCCATCATTTAAATTTATTTGAGCTAATTCCAAGTCAGTTTCTTTTAAAGATTCTTTATCAATAGTAAATCCATGATTTTGAGAAGTAATAAATACTTTTCCAGTGCTTAAATCTTTAACCGGCTGGTTTTCACCACGGTGCCCGAATTTCATTTTGTATGACCTTGCACCGAAAGACTTAGCAATCAATTGTTGACCCATACAAATTCCAAAGATTGGCAATCTGTTGGATAATTTTTTCATGGTTGCAATAGTTTCGGATACTCTATCAGGATTTCCAGGGCCAGATGTAATCATCAAACCACTTGGAGAGTAATCCAAAACAGTTTTATAATCAGTATCATAAGGGAATAATACTACACCAATATCCCTTTCTAAAAATGAGTTAATGATATTCTTTTTAACACCACAATCAATCAAAGCAACCTTTTTGTCTGCATCCTCATTGAATAATTTAATTTCTTTTGTTGAAACTAAAGGAACAACATCTCTTTCTTCAATACTTGGTTGGGATTTTGCCATTTCAAGCAGTTTATCATCATCAATATCTTCAGTTGTTATTGCTGCTTTAAGTGAACCTCTTTCTCTGATTTTAAGTGTTAAATCACGAGTGTCAATTCCACTAATTCCCGGAGTTTCAAACTCTTTTAAGAAATCATCCAAAGTTTTTTGAGGTCCGAAATTGGATACTTCACGACAAACTTCACGACATACAAATCCTTCAACCTGAATTTTATCAGACTGATACCAATCCTCACTTACCCCATGATTTCCCTCTAAAGGATAAGTGGACATTAAAATTTCTCCTTTAAAAGACGGATCAGTTAATGATTCAGTGTAACCACCCATACCAGTAGAAAAAACAAGTTCTCCCAATTTAGTGGTTTCATGACCGAACGCTTCACCTTTTAAAATAGTTCCATCTTCCAAAGCTAATTTAGCTATTTTTACCATTAAATCACCATTATAAAAAAAATATAATTCTCTATTTTTATATATTTATTTTACTATATTATTAAACTTTGTTTTCACAAATTAAAAAAGAATTTTTTAAAGAAAAAAATCAAAATAGAAAAAAATTCGAAGAGAAAGTCAAAAATAAAAAACTATTTTGATTTACATTAAACCCACCAAATAATATTTTAATTTAATTCATACAATATAATAATTAATTAAAACAACGAGTGTAAAAAATGGATTTTGAAACTCAAGACCTTGTTAAAAAACATCTGAATGCTAAAGATTTTGCAAAATTTAAAAAACTGATTAGCAGAACTAAACTATACAATGTTCCAGACTCCCTAACCGGAGAGCTAAGGCCATATCAAAAAATCGGATATTCATGGTTGGTTCAAAATATCAGATACGGATTCGGAAGCATACTCGCCGATGATATGGGTCTTGGAAAAACAATACAAGTATTAACTGCAATTCTTCATTACAAAGAAAAGGACCTTTTGGAAGACAAAACAGTTCTAATTATTGTACCTCCAACTTTAATATCAAACTGGGAAAATGAAATCAAAAAATTCACACCAGATTTAACATATTTCATTTATCACGGATCAAACAGAAGCTATCCTTTAGAAAGCTATGACATTATTCTTACTTCCTATGGAGTCGTGAGACTTGATTTAGATATGTTTTTAGATGAAAAATGGTTCATATGCGTTATTGATGAAGCCCAAAATATTAAAAATCCAAATACGGAACAGACAAAAGCCATTAAAAGTGTTAACGCCAGATCAAAAGTTGCCCTAACCGGGACCCCGATTGAAAATAAATTAATGGATTACTGGTCAATATTTGATTTTGCAAATAAGGGATATTTGTCAACGAAAGATGATTTTAAAAGGCAATTTGTAATGCCAATAGAAAAATTGGAAGATGAGGAAACATTGCATGAACTGAAAACAATAGCCAAACCCTTTGTTTTAAGACGTTTGAAGACTGATAAAGACATTAAAAAGGAATTGCCTGAAAAGTTCATAAATGACATTTACTGTACTTTAACCAAAAAACAAATAAAATTATACAATGCCATTCTGGAAGAGATATTTTTTGATATTGAAAATTCAAAAGGTATTCAAAGAAAAGGAATTATTCTTAAGATATTGACTGCACTAAAACAAACATGCAATCATCCTGCACAATTTTTATCCATCAAAAAACCAAAAATAAGTGAATCCGGAAAAATGGAGCTTTTAGTAAACATCTTAGAAAACATCTTAGACAATGATGAAAAAGTCATAATATTCACACAGTATGTAGAAATGGGCAAATTAATCCAGCAATTAATTTCTAAAAAGTTTAAACAGGAAGTGCTCTTTTTACACGGGTCGCAAACAAGAGAAGAAAAATCAAGAATCATCGATACATTCCAAGAGGATGAAAACTATAAGATTTTTGTTGCAACACTTAAGACCGGAGGAACCGGGTTAAATTTAACTGCCGCCCAAAATGTGATTCACTACGATTTATGGTGGAATCCTGCAGTGGAAAACCAGGCCACAGACAGGGTTCACAGAATCGGCCAGGAAAATGATGTGATGGTTTACAGATTCATTACAAAAGGAACATTGGAAGAGACCATTGATGCAATAAGCAAGCATAAAACTGACCTGGCAGCCAAATCCATCAGTAGTGACGAAACATTCCTTACAGAGATGAGCAATGAAGAGCTGAAAGAGGTATTGAAATTAAGAGTATAATCAGAATTTCATACTAAAGTTAAGGCTTCTTGAAGAATGTGTCAAAGCACCGATTGAAATGATGTCGACACCTAATTTTGCATAGTCCACAATAGTATCGTCAGTTATGCCCCCAGACACTTCAATCAATGAAGATTTACGAATATTTAGCTCATTTAACTTTTCAATAACTTCTTTGACCTCATCAGGAGACATATTATCAAGCATTACAATATCAGCACCATTTTTAACGCATTCAACTGCATCATCAAGGGTTTCCACCTCAATTTCAATTTTTTTAGAAAAGCTGACATTTGCCTTTGCCTTTAAGAGTGCTTCAAGTGGAGTTCCACAGGCCGCAATGTGATTGTCCTTAATCAATACCATATCATCCAAACTGAAACGATGAGTATCTGCACCCCCTACATTTAACGCATATTTGTCAAATTTGGCAATTGCAGGCGAGGTTTTACGTGTTCCGGCAACCTTAACGTCATAATTCTTAACTAAACTAGCATAATGATTGGCAGCGCTAGCTACACCACTCATTCTCATAGATAAGTTTAAAACAGTCCTTTCCAAAAGAAGAATTGTCCGTGCATCCCCCGAAACGGACATTAGCAAATCATTTTTAGATATCTTAGACCCATCATTTAACCAGAAGTTGACTTTAATGCCATATTCTCCAAATACTTCACGAATTACATCCATTCCTGCCAGAATACCCTCATCTTTAGAAATTATTTTAGCACTTATTTCTTTTCCTTTTTCAACAACAGCATTTGAAGTAATATCGCCAAATCCTTCATCTTCGGCCAACATGTATTCTATAATTTTATCCAAAAAATCACCTAAACTTTAATAATTAATTAAAATATATATTTATCCTATAATATAATATAAGTGATTGGATATGGAAATAATATTTTTAGGAACCTCTTCAGCAGTTCATTCAAAAGAGAGAAATCAAGTTTCAATTGCTGTTAAGGCATTCGGAAAGGTTATACTGTTTGATTGCGGAGAAGGAACACAAAGGCAAATGCTTCATACAAAAGTAAGTCCTATGAAAATATCCAATATATTTATCACACATTTTCATGGAGACCATATTTTAGGCCTTCCAGGACTCATACAATCCCTAGGACTGCACGGTAGGAATGAAAAATTAACAATTTATGGCCCCAAAGGATTGCATAAAGTCAGAGATGCAATATTGAACTTCGGCTATTGCAAATATGAATATCCTCTTGAATTCATTGAGATAGAACCGGGAATCATTGAAGAAACTGACGAATACATTATCCGATGCCAGTCAGTCAGACATAATGTTCCAGCTCTTGCATATTCAATTGAAGAAAAGAAAAAACCAAGATTTTTGCGAGAAAAAGCTATTGAATTGGGAGTTCCCGTAGGTCCGCTTTTTGGTAAATTACACAATGGAGAAGAAGTTGAAATTGATGGGCGAATCATAAAGCCAGAACAAGTTCTTGGAGAACCTCGAAAAGGAATCAAACTTACATATTCTGGTGACACAAGACCTTGTGAAGAAATGATTGACCTTGCAAAAGACAGTACAGTTCTAATCCATGAATCAACATTTACAAGGCAAGATGAAGAAAACGCAGAAGAGCATGGACATTCAACGGCAGCTGATGCGGCATACATTGCAAAGCAATCAAACTGCAAGAAATTAATATTAACCCACATCAGCACACGTTATAACGGAGAATTTTCTAAAATTATATTGAATGAAGTGCGAAAAATTTTTGAAAATACCGAAATCGCTTACGATTTAATGGAAATTGAAGTTAAATGATACTATGGATTTATTAACAACATTTGATAAAAATTTGCAAATTCTAGTTTACATAATAATCATTATTGTTTCAACTACAATTATAACAAAACTTATTGAATATTTAATAAAAAAGAGGGCAAAGTTTAACAAGGATATGACTGCAACACTCCTGATGAAAGACATTGTAATTTATTCTCTATATTTTATTGCATTAATGTATATCTTACAGTTATTTGGAGTAAACCTTGCAGGAACGTTATTGAGTTTAGGTATTGTAGGTATTGCAGTGAGTTTTGCGGCCAAAGACATCATTTCCAATTTATTTTCAGGAATCCTATTAATACTTGGCAAAAGCATTAAAGTCGGGGACACTATTGAAATTGATGGTGAGAAAGGAACAGTCCAACGTGTTTCCCTTAGGTCAACAACTATCATTGATGAATTGGGTGTAGTGAACCATGTTCCAAACTCCACATTAACAAATAATCCATATTTTGAATTCAAATCTAATGAACTTCGTCGGGTTGACATTATTGTAGGATTGCCATTGGATATTGATGTTGAGGAATTTAGAGATTATATTACTGAAAAAATTGTTACTTATGATGAGATAACTGATTCTCCCAGACCCAATGTTTTTGTAAGGGAAACCAGTTTTAAGCAAATCAAAGTCAAAGTATCTTTTTGGGTAAAAGATTTTGATACGGAAGACAGCCGTAAATTAATAATAGATAATAAAGATAAATATAAATTAGTAATAGCTAATGAAATTAGAAAATATATAAATAATATGGGTGAAAAAAATGAGTAGTTCAATACAGGAAAAAATTTTGAAGTTGAAAGAAGAAAAGAATGCCATAATACTGGCACACAATTACCAACCTAAAGAGGTTCAGGAAATTGCAGATTTTCTTGGAGATTCTTTAGAATTATGTATAAAAGCATCCGAAATTGATGATAAAGATTTGGTTGTATTCTGTGGCGTGGATTTCATGGCAGAAACCGCATATATTCTAAATCCTGATAAAAAAATCGTGATTCCAACTCTTGAAGCGGAATGTCCAATGGCACACATGCTGCCTGAAGAAGAACTGCTAAAAGCCAAAGAAGAACATCCCGATGCTGGAGTTATTCTTTATGTAAACAGTATTGCAGAAGCAAAACAGCATGCAGACACATTATGTACTTCAGCAAATGCAGTTAAGGTTGCTGAAAGTTTACCTCATGATAAAATATTATTTGGACCTGACAAGAACCTGGGAACCCATGTTGCAGCAAAATTAGATAAAGAAATTATTCCAGTCCCAAAAGACGGACACTGTTACGTTCACAGACTATTCCACATTGAAGATGTTGAACTTAAAAGAGAACAATATCCGAATGCAGAAATTATCTGCCACCCGGAATGTGATATAAAAGTTCAAAACGCATGCGATAAAGTAATGTCAACCGGAGGAATGTTAAGATACATTGCCGGAAGTGATAAAGAAGAATTTGTTATTGGAACTGAAATTGACATGATAACAAGAATAAATTCCGAAGTTCCGGGAAAAAAATTGTATCCTCTTCTTGAAGGTGCAATATGTGAAACAATGAAATTGCACACACTAGAAAAAATTCTTAATGCACTTGTTAATGAAGAACCTGAAGTCGTATTGCACAAAGACATTGCAGACAAGTCAAGAAAAGCTGTAGAACATATGCTCAACGCATCAAAATAGCTAGTTGAACTAGCTTTCACCTTTTATTTTTTTATATTTAACCATTTCATATGATAAGTTAGGGTTAAATGTTAAATCTTTTCTTTAAATTCTATTAAAAATTCTTTAAAATCATCGAATAATACAGAATAATCTTCAAATCCATTATGGTCTTTCAAAGAGTCATATAACACTATTTTTGAATCTTTAATTAATTGGTTTAACGGAAGAGTATCATATTTAGATGAATAATAAATATCATCAACACTTCCAAAAATCAAAGCCTTTGCTTTAATATTACCTAATTTGTCTTCAACATCAAAATCTAATATTATGTCATTGATGTATTTAAGGTCATAAATATCAGTAAATAATCCATTATCCACATAATCATCCATCAAAACATCAATTTCATTTCTGGACATTTCTTGAAAAACCTTTTTTGAAAAATAAAATGAATACAATAATCTGTAAATAGAAACCATTGTTTTTGACAGTGATACATTATATGTATCGGAATATAACCCATCAGAGGATTCAATAATACTATCAACGGCTTTTGTGACCACATATCTATAACCATTGGTTTTATATGAACTATCACAAACCATGATAAAGTCCATTTCATCAGGATATTCACAAGCCCAAGTATAAACAGAATAACCTCCAAGCCCTGTTCCTGTTATACCCAAAACATGACCAATATTTAAAAACTCATGCAAAAATTGCCTATTAAAATTAACTACATCAAGAACTGAATATTTTGGAAAATTCAGTTTTAAACCTGTTGAGTGAGGAGAACAGGAATCGGAAAAACCAAGTGCCGTAACTGATATCAAGAAAAATTCATTTTTGTCAAATGGAGCCCCTTCAGAGGTTATCTGATATAGTTCATTAAGAGAATGACAAGATCCGTTGAAATTATGGCAATAAACAACAGAATTTGAAATGTTTCCATTGCCATCATACTTTGGAGTACCTATTATTAAATATTCAACATTTACATCCTTAAGAACTACCCCATTTTCAAATTTGAATTCCTTGAAAGTATAATTACCATAACCTGAAACAGATTCATTGACCACCACAATAAAACCCCAATCAACAGTGCATAAAATAAGATATATTCTTTAAAATATTTAATAATATCTTACACAAGATTAAAAAACATCTTCAGAAATAATCTAAACGTGGCAAAATTAATGAACTTATTTAATGAAGTTATTGAATTATTCGAATTGTTTCAAAAAAGAGATGATTTCCAAACCAATATCTGAATAGTCATCATCATCATAAAAACTTTCCTTTTCCTTGAACAAAACTATTTTTGAATCTTTTATTAAATCTTTTAATGGTAAAATATCTTTTTCATCATTGAAAAAGAAATAGTCCGATAAACCAATGATTAATGCTTTGGCTTCGATATTTTCTAACTTATCTGAAACATCATATTGTAAAAGACAGTCATTACGTGATTTAAAATCATGAATATCCATGAATAAGCTTTCATCAACATAATCTCCCATCAAAACATCGATTTCCGCATTGGATAACTCTTCAAAAACCTTTTTTGGAAAATAACCTACAAACAATAACCTTGAGATTGCTACAATAAGTTTAGATATCGAAACAGAATATCCTTCACCATAAAAATCATCTGAAGAGTCAATTATTGCATCTGCAGCATTAAGCATAACATAACGATACCCATATGTTTTAAAAGTAGTATTTAAAACAATGATAAATTTAACATCTTTAGGATATTCGCATGCCCATGTATAGACTTCAAATCCACCTACGCCCTCACCAATAATACCTGCAACTTTTTTAATATTGAATTTTTCTTCTAAAAATTGCCTTTTGAAATTAACTCTATCTTTAACAGTATAATGTGGAAAATCATATTTCAAACCTGTTGAAGAAGGAGAACAAGAATTTGGAGCCCCAAGAGCAGTAATTTTAATGAAAAAATAGTCAGCAAAAAATGCATCATAAATTATGTCATGAGATTTAACCAAAATAGAATTTCGTCCTTTAAGAGTTGGACAATAAACAACAGCATTAACAATATTACCCTCATCATCATATTTCGGGGTTCCGTTAACCCAGTATTCTACATTTACATTGTCCAAAGTCCTCCCAGATTCGAACTCGAAGGATTCCATAACAAAATTAGAATATTCACCATCAAAATTCATAAATTTAACTCCAAAGATATATTATTCAATAATGTATATAAAAGTTAATGAAAGATTACAAAATATATTCCAAACGAAAAAAATATTATACAGTCACATATCTTCTAAAAAGCTAGATAAGAAAAAGGCCATTTCTATTTCTTCACGAGCTATGAAATCTTCCAATCTAAATTTGGCAACATCACTTTGAAAAGGATATAATTTATCATCAAAATACATTTTTAATTTTAATGTGCTTTCGTCAATTTCAGTTTCCCCTTCTAAATTCTCATTTAAAAAATTCATTTGATTTGAAGTTAAATCATTGACTAAATACACAATGAAATTTTTATCACCTGTTTTTCCATAGTCAGAGATTTTAACTATCATCAAAAATCACTCATAAACTCTTTTAATTCATATGAGATGTTTTCAAGCTCATTGAAACATAAATGTCCCAATTCAGAATCCATTACTATCAATTGAGAATTTTCAATCATTTCAGACATTGGAATTCCATCAAGCTCCGGCGGGAAATGAGGATCTTGCTTACAGGAGATAATTAAAACTTTAGATTTTATTTTATCCAACTCATCCTCCACATTAAAGTTCATACTTGCAGCATTGCAATATTTCAAGTCATAAATATCAGTTTCAATCATTTCATTTCCAAATTCTTCAAATTCCATAGCCAACTCATCATTTGTTTTTGATCTCAATGCCTCTTTAGAAAGTCCAAAATTAAATTCAGCAAGACAAGCTATTCTTAAAGTCCTGATTAATGAATATGTTAATTCTCCTTTTGCATAATCTGGATCGGACTCTATAATTTCATCTACAAATCTTGAAAGAATGAAATCATGACCTGCAACCTTGTAACTGCTAACGCCACAGATTATAAAGTCCTGAAAGTCGGGATATTCAATGGCTTGGGTTAAACCTACAAAACCACCCATGGAATTTCCAATCAATCCTAAAACATGGCCAATATTGAATTTTTCGGCTAAAAACTGTTTTTGAAAATTGACCACATCAGCCATAGTATATTTTGGGAATTTATTTTTCAATCCTGTTTGTGATGGAGAACATGACCCTGAAGAACCTAAAGCAGTCAAACTGATAAAGAAATATTTATCCCCGTCAAACGGACAATTTTGAAATGTTAATGGTAAAATTTTATTAATACCTTCAAAACTACCTAAAGAACCACTACAATAAAGTATTGCATTATTAATCAATCCGTTTTCATCATATTTTGGAGTTCCATAAGTCATATATTCAACTTTAACATCTTTAAGAACCTCTCCATTATGAAATTTAAAAGAATCCATTACAAATTCCTCTTTTTTATTTTCAAAAAATTCCTCATCAAAAATTTAAATCCCCTCCTTTAAGTTATATATGAAAAAACAAATTATTTAAATTAATCTAAACAATGTTATTGTAATGAAATATAGAATTTTAGAAAAGCCCAATTGTGAAGATGCATACGATTTGGTTCAGGAAGCATTACGCAAAAGGGCAACAATAGTGATATTTGCATGTTGCAAAGTTAATTATGAAGGAAGAGCATTAAGTGAACTTAACTGGGGAGAACGCATTATTATGATAAAGCCCGATGGTGCATTTCTAATACACCAAGAGAAAAAAGTTGAACCGGTTAATTGGCAACCGCCAAAATCAAAAACAAGAAGTTATATCAAAAATGACAATCTTTTCCTCGAAAGTCATAGGAGAACTCCTAAGGAACTATTGACTGTGGAAATAAGAAAAATCCAATTCATCAATTATGCGAACATGGAAGACTTTGAAGAGCTTGAACAGGCAGGATACGAAAAGGACATGAGCGACATGATTATGGAAAAACCACATATGATTGAAGAAGGTTTTAATCCAACTACACGAGAATACAGTGTAGAACATGGATTTATTGACATATTGGGAAAAGATAAAGATAATAATTTAATGGTTTTAGAATTAAAAGCCCGTAAGGCCGGAGTTAGTGCTGTTAAACAACTTAGGCGATATCTTCAAGATTTGGAAAATACCGAAAATGATTATCTAAAAGAATGCAAGGCAGAAAAGAAAAAAATAAGAGGGTTGCTTGTGGCTCCATCACTTATGGACGACGCACAAGAATTGCTGGAAGAAGAAGGCATCGAATTTGTATCTGTCGAACCCCCTAGAGAATTAAAGCGAGATAAAAAAGTCACATTAGATGCATTTTAACTCAATGCATCTTCGATTCTTCTCATCTCATCAAGATAAAATTTTTTAGTGAATTTATTTGCAGGGATTGAATTGGTAACATGACAATCCTTTTCCAATTTATAAATAAGATAATCTTCAGTTTCCAATGAAATAGTACCATCATCATCCAATAATTCTAATCCATCCAATTCTTCAAGGATATCATTAAATTCTTTTTCTTCAAGTTCAATTACATCATCCAAGTCCATCTCTTGAACTTTAGGATTTAACTGTAATGCAATTGCGACAAAACCATTAACTGATTTATCTGAAATTTCAAATTCAGAACTCCTTATCTCATCCATAGACAGTTTAACATGAGTTAAAGTATGTTTTGTAACCGGAATTTCCCGAGAAATACCAATCTGATTTATTTCATAATTATTTTTCCAGCTACCAATTTTATAAACTGCATAATTCATATCATCAATATTAATAATTTCATCATCAGACATTTTTATCACAGTTATAAATATCTTTTTATAAAATAAAAACATTATTATTAAATATAATGTAAATTTCAATGGAGGTTGAACTGTGAAAAAATGTCCAGAATGTGGAAATCCAAGTTATGATGGAGCTCCTGTTTGTGGAAATTGTGGGTATAAATTCCCAAAACAAAAAGTTACTGTTCAAAAAGAAGAAAGTATCTTTGAAAAACCGCCAGAACTATCAAAGAAACCTTCAACATCAAATGAAAGTACAATTAACATATTAAAAGAAAAAAAATTAGTTATTGGTGCAATACTCTTAATAACTTTAATTGTGATTTGCGGAATCGTATTAACTGGACCTAATAATAACAATAAATCAACCGCCACAGGTGGCGAATTGGTTAAAGTTAGCGAAGGAGCATTTGCCTTCAAACATCCCAAAAGTTGGGAAGAAATTAACGGCAGTGATAGCGAACACCGAAATGCCAAATTTTTTAAAAATGGAGATAATACAATTATTGAATATTATAACAGCACAGTGGAATCTACATCTTTAAAAAAAATAACTCAAGATAGAATTAATTATGCTCAAAATAATAATTCATTTGTAGAACTTGTTGAAACAATTACTTTAGATGGCAGAAATGCATCAAATATCATTTTAGAAAATGCCGACGGAAATTATACCAGATATGTTTCATTATTCAGTGACAATAATCTATACGTATTTAAAATTAGTGGTTCGTCAATTAACTCCGTCACATCACCAGACATTACTGAAATGATAAATTCTGCAGATATTGCATAAGTATGATTTATTTCATACTTCAATTTCTTTTTTTAGTGTGTAAACATGACTAAACTTAAGCTTGCTCTTTGTCAAATGAATGTTGTTGACAATAAAGAAGAAAATTTAAAAAAAGCGACTTCAATGATAATGGAAAGTGTTAAACAAGAAGCTGACTTTATAGTACTGCCCGAAATGTTTAACTGCCCATATTCCAATGACAAATTTATTGAATATTGTGAAGAAGAAAAAACAAGCAGAACCATTTCAAAAATATCCCAATTAGCTCATGAGAATAATGTATATATTCTTGCGGGATCAATTCCTGAAAAAGAAAATGCAAATTTATACAATACCAGTTACCTATTCAATCGGAATGGTGAAATAGTCGCCAAACACCGAAAAATGCACCTTTTTGATATTGATGTCAAAGGGAAAATAAAATTTATGGAATCTGACGTGCTAACTGCCGGAGATAACGTGACAATTGCAGATACTGAATTTGGAAAAATAGGTATCGGAATTTGTTATGATATCCGTTTTCCTGAATTGGCCAGATTAATGGCTCAGAAAAACGCATCAATATTATTTTATCCAGGAGCATTCAATATGACTACCGGACCTGCACACTGGGAACTATTATTCCGTTCAAGGGCACTGGACAATCAGGTCTTTTGCGTAGGCGTAGCACCAGCATTGAATGAAAATGCCAGCTACCATAGCTTTGGACATTCAATCATAGCCAACCCATGGGGAGAAATAGTGATTGAAGCTGATGAAAAGGAAGATTTATTAATAACTGATATTGATTTGACTGAAATAAAAAAAATTAGAGAAGAACTTCCGCTTTTAAAAAATAAAAGAGAAGATCTCTATGAGATTATTGAAAAATAACTATTTTAATTTAGCCAATCTTTTTTCAAAGTAAGCCAATTTTTTATCATTATCTGCAAATACTTCACAAGCAGTTTCAATGACCCTTACTTCATTGTCATAATCATTTGCCTTTCTGTATAATACACATAATCTCTTATATGGAGCATCTTTTGCTTGTTTTGCTTCAACATAACGTTCATATTCTTTAATAGCTTTTTGAACATTAGTTTTTTCCATTTCTTTAATAGTGCTCATCGGAATTACTTTTACAATAGCTTCTCCAGATTCTTTTGCTTTTTGTCTTTTTTGTGCTTTTTTAATTGCCTTGTTACATGATTTTTTAAAGTCCTTATCCTCTTCAGTTTTTCTTGCATCTTTAATTAATTTAATTGAATCTTCGGTTGCTAAATCACCCAATGCCTGAATAGCAGCTAATTTAACACCCCAATCTTCATCTTCAAGACATTTTGCAATTGTATCCAATTCATCTTCAGCTTGAAGTTCACCCAAAGCACGCACTGCAACTTTTCTAACTCCAAAATCGTCATCATCAACAGCTTCAACAAAATAAGGAATGACCCTTTTATCTTCAGTTTCTTTAAGTGCAAAAGCGATGAAACGTTTATCTTTACCTTCGGCATTTTTAAATTCTTCAATCAATTTGTCAACTGCTACATCACCCATATTACCTAAGATTTCAGCAGCCTTAAATCTGACTTGAGCATTATCATCAGTAGTGGCTTTGATTAATGGTTCAATAGCTGATTCATCTGTAATTCCTACTAAAGATTCAATTGCTTCTTTTCGAACTTTAACATCATCATTTGATAAATTATCAATAGCTTCTTCAAAATTAAAATTTGACATGATAATAAATTAGATTTTAGAAATATATAAATTTTTGAATCAAAAATCGAAATTGTAAAAAAAATATGATACAAACTCACGGAAACAAAACAAGATTAAAACAGTAATACACTCGAAAAAAAGAAAAGTAAAATTGAAAATAAAAATTTTCAATTTAAATACAGGTATATCCGCCGTCAACAGCAATAGCCTGACCAGTCACATAACTGGATTTAGGGGATGCGAGATATACAACGGTTGAATCCAATTCTCCATCGACACCAGATCTTCCAACAGGCACAACGGTTTTTGTGTATGCTTTGTATTCCTCATTGTCAATTGTTGAACGTGTGAGTTCTGTTGGGAATGTACCAGGACAGATTGCGTTTACAGTAATGTTGTATTTTGCCCATTCTGCTGCTAATTGTCTTGTAAGGTTTACTACTCCACCTTTTGCTGCTGCATATGGGGAGGTTGGTGTTGCCATGGTTCCTACTAAACCAAACATGGATGCAGTGTTAATTATTCTTCCGTATTTTTGAGGAATCATTGCTTCACGTGCAACTGCTCTGGACATTTTGAAGGTACCTGTAAGATCTACATCTACAGTCATGTTCCATTCTTCGTCAGTCAATAATTCCGCTTCTTTGGTTGCACCATATCCTGCATTGTTGTGGAGAATATCAATTCTTCCAAAGTGGCCCATGATTTCTTTTACACAGTTTTCCACACTTTCGGTATCTGTTACATCACAAGCTACACCAATGCAGTCCACTCCGATTTCTTTAATTTCTTCCACTACTTGGTCCAATCTTTCTTTTCTTCTTCCAGTAACTACAATGTCAGCACCATATCTTGCATATGCTTTTGCCATGTCAACTCCGATACCGGAGGAAGCTCCACTTACTACAGCCACTTGACCAGATAAATTAAATAAATCATTCATTTTTTATACCACCTTAGGCATCATGCCTATGATTAACTATATAATATTTTTGACTATTTAAAAATTATTATTCGCCAAAATTTTATAAAATTAATGAATGATAATTAATATTATGTAAAAAATCATATACATTCATGACAAACTGATTAATTAATAACTTTAAAGAAAAGCTTAAATTAAAAATTTAAATCCCATTACTACAAAAATCAACAAAAAATATAACATAAATTAAAAATTAAATTAAAAATAATCAAATTAATAAAAATGAGGAAACGATAATGATTGAAGAGCAGACCAAAAGTTATTCAAAAAAACAAATCTACAAAACCCTACACCCTTGGGTTAAACAGTGGTTTGATGAACAATTTGATGATTTTACCCCTGCTCAAAAAAAATCAATCATAGACATCCACAAAAATAACAATATTCTAATTTCATCACCAACAGGATCAGGTAAAACATTAACCGCATTTCTATCAGTCATCAGCGAATTGACAACACTTGCTGAAAAAGACAAACTGGAAGACAAAGTTTACTGCATTTACATCTCTCCATTAAAAGCTCTGGACAATGATATTGAAAAAAATCTAGATGAACCTTTGGAAGGCATAGAAAAAATAGCTGGAAAAACACTGGGAATTAGAAAGTCCGTGCGTACGGGAGACACTACACAATATCAAAGACAAAAAATGCTTAAAAAACCACCGCACATTCTCATAACCACCCCCGAAACACTATCAATTTTACTGGTAGCTCCAAAATTTAGAGAAAAATTAAGCAATGTGAAATACGTCATTATTGATGAAATCCATTCTTTGGCTGAAAACAAAAGAGGAGTTCATTTAAGCTTATCTCTTGAAAGACTGCAACATCTAATCGGAAATTTTACCCGAATCGGACTATCTGCAACCGTGAGCCCTCTTGAAGAGGTGGCAAAATTTCTTGTAGGCTATGAATATGGCATTGAAAGAAACTGCAAAATTGTCAAAATCAATTATCTGAAAGAATTGGACATGGAAGTAATGTGTCCTGTGAGTGACATTGTACTGGCAGACGAAGAGGATACCCGACTCGGAATGTATGACCTGCTGGATGATTTGATTTGGGAAAATAAAACAACATTAATATTTACAAATACCCGAAGCGGTACAGAACGTTTTGTTTATAATTTAAAGAAAATGTATCCCATGCACTACAACAATGAAAACATAATGGCCCACCATTCATCACTTTCAAAGGAAGTGCGTCTTGAAACAGAAAATAAACTAAAGGAAGGAAAACTAAAGGCAGTCGTTTCATCAACATCTCTCGAACTTGGAATCGATATCGGGTACATTGATTTAGTCGTATTAATAAACTCTCCAAAATCCGTTGCAAGAGCATTGCAGAGAATCGGAAGGAGTGGACATAGGCTGCATGAAAAATCTCGAGGAAGAATTATTGTAACAGACCGTGACGATTTAGTTGAATGTTCAGTTTTACTTAAAAATGCTAAAGAAGGAAAAATCGACAGAATAAACATACCTGCCAATTGTCTGGATGTATTGGCACAGCATATCTACGGAATGAGTATTGAAAATCCATGGGATATCGATTATGCATATGAAGTCATCAAAAAAAGCTTTTGCTACAAAGACCTGACTCGAGACGACTATGAAGATGTTTTGAGTTATATGGCAGGAGAATATCCGGAACTCGAAGAAAGATATGTTTATGCAAAAATTTGGATTAATTATGAAAAAAATACATTCGGAAAACGTGGGAAACTGGCCAGAATGCTTTATTCAACAAACATAGGTACAATTCCCGACAGTTCCGGCGTTTTGGTCAAATGCGATGGCGAAACCGTTGGGCGAATCGAAGAGGACTTTATGGAAAGACTTAAAAAAGGAGACACATTCGTTTTGGGAGGAAATACCTACAGATTCAACTATGGAAAAGGAATGACAATCAACGTAACTCCAGCAATGGGACCTCCAACAATCCCATCCTGGTTTTCACAACAATTGCCACTATCTTTTGATTTGGCAATGGATATCCAAAGATTTAGAGCACATATGGATGTCAAATTTAGATATCAAAGAAGTAAAGAAGAAATCATGGAATTTATTCACGAATATCTGTATGTTGACGATTTTGCAGCCAATTCCATATATGAATATTTTGTAGAGCAGTTCAAATATGCAAAAATACCAAGCAACCAATTATTATTAATTGAATATTATAAGGGCTTTGGAGGAAGGCGATTCGTAATATTCCACTCACTATTTGGAAGAAAAGTCAATGATGCACTTTCAAGAGCTGTAGCTTATGTTGTTGCAAAAAGATATAACATCAACGTGACCATTTCAATATCAGACAACGGGTTTTATCTAAGCTCAGATGGAAAGATTGGAGGTTTAGAGTCATTCAATGAATTGACACCCGAAAACTTTGAAAACATACTGTCTCAATCATTAAATAAAACCGAAACACTGGCTTCAAGATTCAGGCATTGTGCCGGACGGTCGTTAATGACTTTGAGAAGATACAAGGGAGAATCAAAATCTGTCGGACGACAGCAAGTAAGGGGAAAAATACTGTTAAAATTCGTGCAGGAAATGGATGAAAACTTTTCAATCTTAAAAGAAGCCAGAAGGGAAGCATTGGAAGACTATATGGACGTTAAAAATGCTTTGAAAATAATCGAATGGGTTGCCTCAGAACAAATGGAAGTAAAAACAATAAATACTGTTATACCAAGTCCATTTGCATTTAATTTAATATCCCAAGGATATTTAGATGTATTAAATCAAAATGATAAGGCAGAATTTACAAAAAGAATGCATCAAGCTATTTTAGACCAGATTAGAGATAAATTAAAAGACATATATTGAACATTCAAACTAAAAAAATTAAATACCCTTATAAACAATATTAAATATTGACTAAAGGTGATAATCATGACAAAATGGAAAGCAGTAATTATAGGTTTTATATTATCCGTACTTGTTAAATCATTCTTTGCACATTATGATTTTATCGGATTATTGATTGTTGGATTCATCACAGGATATATTGCCCATGATGGAGCCCTTGGAGGCCTATGGAATGCCGCTCTTGCCGGTGCATTAGGCGCAATTATCTGTTCAATACTATTCATAATATCCACAACAATTGGTGGAAGCTTCATGGGAGCATTTGGAGGCCTTACTGGATTTACAACATCCGGAATAGTAAGTATTTTCGCAATTATCAACGAGTTAATCTATTATGCAATTGTCATGGGAATAACTGGAGCAATTGGAGGAGCAGTATCTTCTAAAAAATAAGTTTTTGGAGAAATAAAATGAGAAAATTCACTAATTATGACTTTAAATCACTAGTATTTGGAGCGGCAATCGCTGCGGGATTTGTAATATTGGGATCCATGTATAGCGAATTCCTTTATGCATTCGCATCAATCGGATTTTTATATGTAGGATACAATGCGCCAAACATAAAAACATCAGCACTGCTTGGGGCTTTTGCATCAACACCAGTAATGTACCTTGCATTAGATGGAGTATTTAAAGAAATACCTCCAACAGAACAGGGAAGAATAACAATGATAATTGCAATTCTTATTGTTGGTATGCTTGTTTCTGTTATTGGTGCATGGGCAAAAAGAAGCCGTGTAAAAGCAAAAGAGGAATACGAAAAAAAACAGAAAAAGGGCAAAAACAAAAAGAAAAACAAAAAGGTTAAAGAAACCACAAAAGATAAGTAAAATTTCAAAAAAAAAAGAATAAAAAAAATAATAACTAAATTCATGTTATTATTTTTTCTAATTCATCTCTTTCTATACCACGTTTAATTTCTAAAGCAATTCTTCTACCCATACTCATTGGTTTGCCATAGGTTAAGTAGGAGTAAGGAGAACCATCCATAAATGTATTTGTTCCACCATCAGTCCTTGCACTGATTTCAAAACAGATTACTTCCAGATTATCGTTAACTAATGTTTGCATACAGAAAGGACCGTTTAATCCAGGAGCAACTAATTTTTTAGCACTTTCAGTTAATTTATCTGCAATATCAAATACTTGTGGAAGCAAGGATTCACGAATTACTGCAGGGTGGTTACCGGTTACAACATAAGAAGGACTTAAATCAATGTCCAATTGATCTTTAGCAGGCATTCTTACAAATCCATCAATGCTGGATTCATATCTTGTATCCATACCCATCAATTCAACTGAATCATCAAGTGCAGAGTAGAAATAGTGTATACAGTAATTACATCCTGAAACATACTCTTCAATGTGAGCTGCTTCAACATCACTGTCTTCTAACCATCCACGTGCTTTCATGGCGTCGATTTTTGAATTGAACTCTTCGGTAGATGAAGCTACAAAGTAACCTCTACCTCCCCTAGCACCAGGGAACTTGACCATGACCGGCCTGTCAATTTCATCAGGTCCATTATATTTGAAAGGAATTCTCACATCACCTTCAACAAGCAAAGCTCTTTCCTTGTCTCTTTCTGCTTCCCATCGGAGTACATCCCGATTTCCAAACATTGGAACATTGAATTTGTCTTCAACATTATCTAATCCAGCATAAGCAACAAAAGATCCATGAGGTACAACAATTGCATTCATATCCCTAAGTTTTTGTTGAACATCCTCATTGACAATGTCTTTGAATTCATCGACAATGATGTATTCATCAGCGACATCAAAACGTTGATATGGAATTTCACGACCTTTTTGACATACTATAGCAGTTCTAAACCCTTCTTCTTTAGCACCTTGCAAAATATGTAAAGAAGTATGGCTTCCGAGAGTAGCTATTGTGATTTCACTTTTGTCATATTTAGCCAAAATATCTAAAATATCTTCCTTTTTAACTTCTCCCATTTTTATCTTCTCCTCAAAGAATGATGATATTATATATGTCCTTTGGAATTTATAATATTTTTTATTATAATCAGCCAAATTCTAAAAAAAATATTAAAGTAATAAATTACAAATAGTAAGACCATATTTTTATTAAATTATCAAAGGTTGAAAAAAATGTTAATAGGATTGATTTCAGACACACATATCCCAGATAGAGCTAAGGAAATACCTCAAAAAGTATTTGATGCATTTAGTGAAGTTGACTTGATATTGCATGCTGGCGATTTAACTTCCCTAAAAGTAATAGAAGATTTGGAAAAAATAGCTCCAGTTATGGCAATTCAAGGCAATATGGATAGAGTCAATGGAATTAATCTACCTGCTGCAAAAGTCCTTGAAGCTGAAGGTCTGAAAATTGGAATTGCACATGGTGAAGTTTATCCGAGAGCAGACACACAGCAACTGGTTTATCTTGCAAGGGAATTAGATGTTGACATATTAATTACCGGACATTCACACCAACCGAAAATAGAGCAGACAGATGGAGTATTATTGCTAAATCCTGGAAGTCCGATTGTACCAAGGCTTGCAGACAGAACCGTGATGATACTCGAAATTAATAATAAGGAAGTGGATGTGGAAATTGTAAAAATTGGCGCTCCCGTATGCAGTGCACTGGATTTTGACCAATACAAGAGGGATTAAAATGGGAAGCAAATGGCAAATGGAAAAACATAACGACCCATATTATAAAAAAGCAAAAAAAGAAGATTATCGTTCAAGAGCATCATATAAACTTAAACAATTGGATAAAAAGTATAAAATCATAAAAGAGGGAAACACCGTTGTAGATTTAGGGGCCGCACCTGGCGGGTGGTCACAGGTCGCATTGGAAAAGGTTGGAGAAGAAGGAATAGTTGTTGGTGTAGACCTGAACAGATTCAAGAAGTTCCATGAAGAAAATTATTATGGAATACGAGGAGATTTCACAACTCCCGAAGTTCAAGAAAAGATTATGGACATCATCGGAGGAAAAGCAAAGGTTGTGATGTCCGATGCATCACCGTCACTTAGCGGAATTAAGAATATTGACCAATTAAGGTCCATTGATTTGGTGAATGTGGTTATTGAAATAGCTGAAAATATTCTTGAAAAAAAAGGAAACCTGGTAATGAAAGTGTTTCAGGGTCCGGAATATAAATCAATGCTCGATTCACTTAAAGGAAAGTTCAGACATGTCAGGACAACCAAGCCCGCATCATCACGTAAAAAAAGTTCTGAAATGTATGTAATCGGTTTGGAATATAAACCAAAAAAGAGAAAAAAAAGAAATTAAAGTTTATTGTAGGCATCATAAGCAGATTGAAGTTCCTTTTTAGCGAAATCAATCCTACTGTCTACTTCATTAGATGGTTTACCTGCATCTAAAGCACTTTGAACATTTTCAATAGCTGAATTAGCCCTAGACAGCTCGATTTTTGCATCATTATAAACCTTAACATCATTAGCCCCACCAGCATAATAAGTAGATTTGACACTCTCAAACTTGGCGGACAAATTAGAATATGATGATTTTAACTCTGCAAGCTCGTCATATTGAGTACCGGAAGATATTTCATCAGTAATACCTTCTGAAACCATACTATACCCTACATAAGCGACAACAATGATTGTGGAAATAATCATGATTATTCCAACAACAGAAATTAACATTGAAGTTGATTTGAATATGCTTAGTCTAGATTTCCTCATAATACCCTCAAAATAAAAAAAATTTTTGTTATATAAGTATTATTATCAATTTTAGTATTTAATATTTACCAATACCATTAGTTACCATATGCTCTGATACAATAATTTTTAAAGTATGAAAAAATAATAATATAGATAATGAACTCTACTGCTAAATCACAAACATCAATTGCAAAATTTGAAGAATTTTTTTCAACTTCATACAAGGATGATGTTTTTGAAATACTTGAAAAATACCCCGATGAAAGGTCTCTCAATGTAGATTATAATGCATTGGAAATATTTGATCCTGACTTGGCAGATTTATTAATTGATAAGCCTGAAGAGGTTATTCAAGCAGCACAAACAGCTATTAAAAACATTGACCCCCTTGTAAAAGATGCAGACATTCACATCCGTTTTGAAAATCTTACAAACATAATCCCGTTGAAAACATTATTAAGTAAGTATATCGGAACTTTTGTTGCAGCGGACGGTATTGTGAGAAAAACTGACGAGATAAGACCACGTATTGAAACTGGAGTATTTGAATGTAGAGGCTGTATGAGATTACACGAAGTTGAACAGACTTCAAGCAATACAATTATAGAGCCGTCACTATGCAGTGAATGTGGTGGACGGTCCTTCAGATTGCTTCAAGAAGAATCAAAATACATAGATACACAAACTGCAAGAATGCAAGAACCTTTGGAAAACTTATCCGGAGGAACAGAACCAAAGCAAATGCTGATGGTGTTGGAAGATGATTTAGTAGATGAATTAAATCCGGGAGACAAAGTCAGAATTACCGGAACATTAAGAACATTCCGAGAAGAAAGAAGCGGTAAATTCAAAAATTACATTTATGTAAATCATATTGAAGCATTAGAACAGGAATTTGAAGAGTTGCACTTATCCGAAGAAGATGAAGAAAAAATTATTGAATTATCAAAAGACCCTAAAATTTATGAAAAAATCATCAAATCAACAGCACCATCCATCAGAGGATATCGTGAGGTAAAAGAAGCTATTGCATTACAACTCTTCGGAGGAGCCGCAAAGCAGCTGGAAGATGAAACCAAATTAAGAGGAGACATTCACATCCTCATAGTAGGGGACCCAGGTATAGGTAAATCACAGATATTGAAATATGTATCACGATTAGCACCTAGGAGTATTTATACAAGTGGTAAAGGTACTACCGGTGCGGGTTTAACTGCAGCAGCAGTCAGAGATGAACTTGGAGGATGGTCTCTTGAAGCAGGTGCATTAGTGCTTGGGGATCAAGGAAACGTATGTGTTGACGAACTGGACAAAATGAGGTCTGAAGACAGATCAGCACTTCACGAAGCACTGGAACAGCAGACCGTAAGTATTGCAAAAGCAGGAATTATGGCAACATTAAACTCCAGATGTTCAGTTCTTGCAGCGGCAAACCCTAAATTTGGTAGATTTGACAGATATAAAATTCTTGCAGAACAAATTGACTTGCCTGCACCGATTATTTCCCGTTTCGATTTAATCTTTGTTGTAGAAGATAAGCCAACTAGAGAAGGAGATGCAAAATTAGCAGATCACATCCTGAAAATACACCAGTCAAATACTGTAGATTATGAAATCGAGCCAGAATTACTTAGAAAATACATTGCATATGCACGTAAAAATGTTAATCCTCATTTGACTGATGAAGCAATGGAAGTTTTAAGAAATTTCTATGTAGACACCAGGAACAGCAATCCAGAAGAGCAAGCAGCAGTTCCAATTACTGCAAGGCAACTGGAAGCTATTATCCGTTTATCAGAAGCTAGCGCTAAAATAAAACTTAAAGAAACTGTAGATAAAGAAGATGCACAGAAGGCTGTAGCCTTACAGATGGCATGTCTTAAAGAAGTTGGTGTTGACCCTGAAACCGGAGAAATGGATATTGAGGTAATGGAAGGAAGAACACCTAAATCCGACAGAGACAAAATACAAAGAGTTACTGAAGAAATTGCACTTTTAGAAGAAGAATATGCTGGAAATGCTCCATTAAATGTTTTAATATCAAATATGAATGAAAAATATGGAATAAGTGAAGATAAGGTTGAAAGCATTGTTCGCAATTTAAGGCAAAAAGGTGTGATTTACGAACCTAACACTGGATATTTCAGAAGAGTTTCCTAAACTCTTTTATTTTTTTATTTTTTATTTAACCACTTACTTTTTTTAAAAAATTTTTCAAAAATAACGGCAATGTTGAAATCCTAGAATTTTTTTCACTTGAAATTTCACATCGATGTGATTTCTTGATGTGAAATTAGTATTTCTTTGATTAGCCCGATATATG
>ONQL01000024.1 GCA_900319985.1 uncultured Methanobrevibacter sp.
TAAAAGCACACGTTTACAAAATAAAGAAACAAGACTCAAAACATTAGTTTATAATATTGATCTTTCAACAAAAATTTAAAAAAGGATTTCAACAAGACCAAAATAACAATACATTAATAAATGATTAAAATAAAATTTAATATATTATACTTATACTAATTTTTTACGGAGAGATAATATGGATAAATACGAAGAATTATTAGAAAGAGCAATAGACCAATTACCTCCAGAAGTATTTGAACACAAAAGATTTAAAATTCCTAAAGCTTATTCAGATATCCAAGGTAATAGAACATTCATTAAAAACTTTAAAGACGTTGCAGAAGGTTTAAATAGAGACCCTCAACACTTATTAAAATTCTTAATGAGAGAATTAGGTACTGCTGGAAATATTGAAGGTCAAAGAGCAATTTTACAAGGTAAATTTACCCATTACCTAATCAATGAAAGAATTGAAGATTATGTAGACAAATACGTTATTTGTCACGAATGTAACAGACCAGATACCAGAATTATCAGAGAAGGTAGAATATTCTTACTTAAATGTGCTGCATGCGGTGCAACAGCACCTTTAAAAACATTATAATTTTACCTTTTTTTACTTATTTTTATTGATAACATGTTTTGTGTAGAGTGCGGAAGTACTGAAAAAAAGATGGTTGGAAACATATGCATAGACTGTTTTTTAAAGGATTTTCAGATGATTGAAATACCTGAACGCATTGAAGTCCAAATTTGCAGCCATTGTAACAGTAAACTTGAGGAAGGCAAATGGAGTGAAGAATACATTCCAGAAGAAGAAATCATCTACAGAGCACTCGAAAGAAACATCCAAATAGCTGATGAAGTTTCAAATGAAATAATCAACCTTGAAATTGATTCGATGAAAGGCACAATAGCCAGCTGTTATGTCGAAGTTATCGGGGAAGTTCATGGAGAACAACTTGAAGAAACACATGACAGCGAAGTAAAAATATTAAAAACCGTCTGTCCAACTTGTAGTAAACTGCAAGCAGGATATTATGAATCAGTTATCCAATTTAGAGCAGACAACAGAGAAATTAAAAAAGAGGAATATGCAAAAGCAGATGAAGTTGTTGAAAAAACATTAATCAAACAAAGTAAAAAAGACAAACTTGCATATTGTCCGCAAATAGCCAAATTAAAAGAGGGATACGATTATTACATAGGCTCATTGAAATCCGGCAGAAAAGTGGCTGAAGCCTTAAAGGACGAATTCGGAGGAGTTGTTAAAGAATCTCCAAGACTCATCAGTGAGGACAAGTCCACTGGAAAAGGACTTTACAGAATTTGGATTTCAGTAAGAATTCCTGAATTTGAAAAGGGAGACTTTATCAGATATGAAAATAAAATCTCACAAGTTTTAGACATCGATAAAAATAGAATCATCTGTATTGACATTGCAAAAGACAATAAACAGTTCACAATACCGTTAAAGAATATGGAAAATGTAGAACTTGTTAAAAAAGAAGAAGAAATCGAAACTACAACAATCATATCCAAATCTCCAAAAATGATTCAAATCTTAGACCCAAGCGATTATTCAGCTGTAGACTTAGAAATGAAAGAAGGATTTGAAGACTACAATATCGGAGAAGAAATTAAACTAATTAAAATTGATGATTACATTTATCTAATTAATGCAAGAATACCATGACTTCTACACGTCATGGATGAATTGCACAACGGGAAGGGCAATACTTTTCAAATGCTCCCCGATGAAATTAAAATAACAAGATAACAAAAAAAATAATAAATGACAATGATGCAATTAAATTAAACTTTTTCAACGATAACCAAGTTTTAAAAGCAATATTAATTGAATCTGTCTGAACCTTCGGGACGAGGGGGATAGCACGGTAATCCTATACTTATTAGAGTATACAGCCCGTGAAGTAAGAATCCTCACCTTCTATAAAGTTGAGGTAGTTCAATTAATAAATTAAGTGATAAAATGAATATTGAAGAAAAAATTCAATTAATTGAAGAAGGAACCTTAGAGGTTATAGATATCGAAGAATTAAAAGAAGTTCTTAAAAAAGAACAGCCTATAGCCTATACAGGTTATGAACCTTCAGGTAAAATCCATTTAGGACATGCAGTAACCGTGCAAAAATTAAAACAATTACAAAGTTTAGGTTTTAAAATTAAAATCCTTCTTGCAGATTATCACGCATTTTTAAATGGAAAAGGAACTGTAGAAGAAATTGCAGAAACTGCAGAATACAACAAGAAATGTTTCCAAGCATTAGGTCTTGATGAATCAACCGAATATGTTTACGGTTCTTCTTTCCAATTGGAACCTGATTATACCGATAAAGTTTATCAATTAGCAACCATGACTACTTTAAAAAGAGCCAGAAGAAGTATGGATCAAGTAAGCCGTGCTGATGACAACCCAAAAGTAGCAAGCGTTATTTATCCTATTATGCAAACTGTGGATATGGCCGCATTAGATGTTGACGTTGCACTTGGAGGAATGGAACAGAGAAAAATCCAAATGTTAGCACGTGAAAACCTGGAAAAAATAGGTGAAGACGTACCGGTCTGTATCCATACCCCATTATTACATGGCCTTGACGGTGACGCTAAAATGTCTTCAAGTAAAGGAAACTACATCGCAGTAGATGATTCCATTGAAGAAATCACCAAAAAAATCAAGAAAAGCTTCTGCCCACAAGGAGAAGTTGATGGCAATCCTATGATTGAAATTGCAGAAACTTTTGTTTTCCCAAATCAAGATACTTTACTTATCAAAAGACCTGAAAAATTCGGTGGCGACATCGAATTAACCCACGACGAGTTAATCAAAGACTTCAGTGAAGGCAACTTACATCCAATGGATTTGAAAAATGGAATTAAAGATTTCTTAATTGAATTCTTTGCTCCTGTAAGAGAATACATGGAGGAAAACTAAAATGGTTGAAGAAAAAGAAGAATATGAAATGGGTTTGCCAAATGGTGTTGGTGAACAAATGCTTGCACATGCTTTCGAAAAATACGACATTAAATTAGAACAAACAGAATTCGGACCTAAATTAATAGGCGAATATGATGAGCTTGTTCAAGCAAGAGAATTTTTAGAAAATGCCATTCGTGAAAGATTAAAAGAATTATCTGGAGAATAGATTTCTCCACATACTTTATTTTTTGAACCAAATTAATTTTTAGATACAAACAATTTTATTGAATCATTTTTTTACATACTCCTTTTTTAATGTCCAAAATATATTTTTTTAAATTAAACCCCCTTATTTTAATTAATATAATTACAAACAAGTTATTTTTTAAATTATTGCCCAAATCAATAAACTTGACAAATAATCATGATTAAATATGGACAATTTTTTATTTTTAGATAAATTAAAGGAAATCTTGAAATAAAGGTTATTTAGAATTATTATCAAGTATACTTTATATGTAACAAATATTTGTCAAAAAGAATACCCTACAAAAAATATTTTAACAATTAAACAGTTAATTAAATATTATTAAAAATATTATAATATTTTCAGTTAAGTTTATATATAACCAAATAAAAACAATTAGTTAGACTTAACTTGAATTTTAATAAAGTTAAAATGAATAAGTTAAGTCATAATAAACGAGGTTAAATTAAATGTTTAAATTTGATAAAGAACAAGAAATTTTTGACTTCGCAGGAGTCAAAATGGGTGGACAACCTGGAGAATATCCGACTGTTCTAGCTGGAACTATTTTCTATGGTGGACACAACATCATTAATGACGAATTAACTGGTGACTTCGACAAAAGTAGAGCTGAAACATTAGTAAATGATATGGCATCTATTTCCGATGTAACCGGTAATCCATACATTGTACAAGTTTTCGGACAAACCGTTGAAGCACTTCCAAAATATATTGAATATATTGGAGAAATTTGTGATGCCCCATTCCTTATAGATTCAACATCCGGTGATGCAAGAGTTGCTGGTGCACAGTACGCTGATGAAACTGGATTAACAGAAAGAGCAATCTATAATTCAATTAACATGGCAGCAGACAAATCTGAATTAGACGCTCTTGCTGAAACCGACATTTCTGCTTCAATTATTTTAGGATTCAATCCAATGAATGCTACAGTTGAAGGAAAAATGGCCATGTGGGAAGATGGGGACGACGGTGCATACGAAAAAGGTTTACTTGAAGTAGCTGCAGACTGTGGAATCGACAGATTCATGATGGACACCGCCGTTACTCCCTTAGGTCAAGGTGCAGGTATCGCTGCGAGAACTTCATTTGCTGAAAAAGCAAAATGGGGATATCCTGTAGGATCAGGAATTCACAACGTACCATCCGCATGGGACTGGTTAAGAGACTACAAAAAAGAAGGAAACAAAACTGCATTCACTGTTTGTGACATTGGAGCAAACATTGTTCAGGTAATGTGTGCAGGAGATTTTGTTCTTTTTGGACCTATTGAAAATGCAAGTATCGCATTTCCTGCAGTAGCGCAAACAGATATGTTCATATCCGAAGCTGCAAAACCTTTAGGAACCGAACCTGTAGACTACCACCCTATGAATAAGCTAGTATAATTATCAATTGTTAATGCATTTTCAAGCCTCAACATCGATTTGTTCCAAAATATCATCAAAAGTGATATATTGCAAATCTTAAACATTAATCCAAAAAAAATACCGAATTAGCACTGGAGCAAACACCTCCGGTGCTTTATTAAAAAATCATCATAAAAAAAAAAAAATTATAGAATACAGTCCGGACAAATTCCAAGATACGGTGCTACTGCTTTTTTAATGTCGGAAGAAACTTTATTTACGCCATTGTTGGCATCAATAATTTCACAGGTATAATTTTCAGCCAATTTCAAATAGTTCTCCTTAACACCAGTCAAAAAAGTTTCATTTTCAAAAGTATCCTTACCCGAGGTTCTTGCAACTGACTTTTTGACATCCAAATCCATCAATAACAGCAAATCAGGTTTTTTAGCATATCTGTTAAGAACTTCAATCCATTCAGCAGGTTCCTGATATGCAAGTGAAGATATGAAAGACCTATCTGAAATGATAATTTTAGATTTATCTTCCAATTTATCCATTATCAGCATCCTATCAGCTGCAAAAAGCAAACCCAAAGTTTTTTGGATTCTATCAGTAGTTGCATCAGGGCGCTGCAAAATTCTTCGAATCAATTTTCCAACTTCAGAATCAGTTGGTTCAACCAATGTTTCAACCCTAAAACCATTAGCTTCAAGCCATTCTTTCAATAATCTAATTTGTGTTGATTTTCCGGCACCATCAATTCCTTCAAATACTATATACATAACATAGAATATGTTTTAATTTAATATATAATTAATTACAAAAAGATTAATGAATAAATTAAAACAGGGTGTATTAATAAAATGGTTTTAGAAGAATTATTGGCTCCTGCTGGGTCTTATGACGTATTGGTTATTGCAGTTAACGCAGGTGCTGATGCAGTTTATATTGCCGGACAGAATTATGGAGCAAGAGCATATGCCAAAAATTTTTCAATGGAGGAGATTGAAAAAGCCGTTGATTATGCTCATTTAAATGGTGCAAAAGTCCACGTGACAGTAAACACATTAATTAACAACTATGAGATTAAAGATGTCTTAAATTATCTATTCAAATTATATCAAATTGGAGTTGATGCAGTTATCGTGCAGGATTTCGGATTAATCTGGCTTTTGAAAACATTTATTCCGGACTTGGAGGTTCACGCATCAACACAAATGGGATTGAATAATTACTCATCAATAAAATGGGCCAATAAAAATAATATTAAGCGGGTCGTTCTTCCAAGAGAGGTCAACATCAACCAAATAAAACAAACAACAGAACAGCTTAAAAAAGACAACATAGATATGGACATAGAAGCGTTCGGACATGGAGCGCTGTGTTATTGCGTCAGCGGAAAATGCTATATGTCATCATACAACAGCGGCCGAAGTGGAAACAGAGGCGCCTGTGCACAACCCTGCAGACGAGAATATCGTTTGAAATACCGAGGATACAATATAGGAAACGGCTATCTCCTATCAACACATGATCTGGCAACCTATAACCACCTGCAGGAGATTTCTGATGCCGGAGTGAAATCCCTGAAGCTTGAAGGCAGAATGAAATCCGGAGATTACATCGGAACAATAGTAAACAGCTACAGAAACCTCATTGACGGCAATGAAGGAAATTACAAAAAAGATTTACACCTTGTTTTCAACAGACAATTCACCAACGGATACATGATGGGAGATAAACCTGGAGAAGTAATGGGAAGAGGCCATTCAGGTCATGAAGGATTATACATTGGAGACATTGTTGATATTGACGGTACAAAAGTAACAATCGAGATTAAAAACAAAGAAATTCCTGTTATTCTGGAACCTGGAGATGGAATTGCATTTAAATATAATGGAAAGATTAAAGGAATTTATTTAGAGGACATAGTAAAGCAGGATGAAAAAGAAATCATCATTAACACTACCCGCCTCGTCAAAGTGGGAACCGAAGTGTTTATCAGCTATTCCAAATCAACCCACGAATATCTAAAGCAATTCGAAAAGGAAACAATAAAAAACAATGCCCCTCTTAGCTTATCTTTAACATGGGATGAAAATTTAAATCTATTTACCAAAGTCGAGTACTATCTGGACGATGAGTTAATCAACTTCAGACACAAAACCCTTGACAAGTTTGAAAAGGCCAAAAACAAGCCTGTAACTGAAGAAGTTATAGAAAAGCAGCTTAAAAAGACCGGAGGCACACCATTTTACATTGACAAAATCAGGTTTAACAACATGCCTAATGACCTATTTATTCCAATTCGCGAAATTAATCAAATCAGGCGTGAAATACTTGATACCGCAACAGAATTTTTAAGGAATCATTACACTCCAACCAAAAAATCCGTCAAGGCAATCCGTAAAAATTTAACCAAATTCTATGAAGATTACGACAACATTAAAGGCAAAAACAAAAGAAAAACTCCCAAACTGTCAATATTCATCGATGACATTGCACAAATCAAGACAGCTTCTGGATTTGACCTGAAGAGAATATACTTTGATGGAAATTGCCATTACAACAATCCAAAGGACTATTTCGACAATATAAAAGAAACTTTACTGAAAGGAAGTCTGATGGCATCACCGACAGAATTCGTTTGGGTTTTATCTTCATTCACATCCGAAAAAGAAGCCGTCAAATGCAATGAAATTATTAAAGAACTTGAAAACGAAGGAATCATTATTTCAGTAATGGGCGACTTTCCGGGAATGAGTGAAATATTTGACTGTCCAATCTATGGAAATCATAATTTAAATGTGTGGAATAGCTTCTGTGTGCGTGATATGAATGAAGCTGGATTCGATTCATTGATTTTATCTTCCGAACTTTCAGGCGATGAAATAAAAGAGATTGTCAATAAAACTCCAGACCGAAACATTGATCTGGAGATGATTGTCAATGGAAATCTTGAAGTTATCGTAAGTAAGGACGACTTCACAAACCTAAATGACGGGAAGGATTTCATCATATCCAATGATGCGGATTATGCTATTTTAGAAGACAAGAAAAGGAAAAAATTCAAATATAAAATATTCTTTGACTACAAAAAGCAAAGCCACATCATCAACAAGGATTGCTTATGTCTAATTGAAGAGATGAATGAAATAAAAACATTCGGATTGGATTCACTGATTTTGGACTGCAGATATTCGAATGAGAAATACACCACCCAAATATTATCAATTTATAATGAAAGTCTTAAAAATAAAAATCAGGAAGAACTAACCCGATACAAATACGAAATAATGGACCTGTCACAATCATACATCAACAAAGGCAATTATATTGAAGGAAGATTACACGAGGACAAATAATGAGAATACCTGAATTGCTCGCACCTGTAGGGTCAATGGACCATCTGAAAGTCGCAATCAATGCTGGAGCCAGTTCAGTATATCTTTCCGGCAAAGACTATGGAGCCAGAAAGTATGCCCAGAACTTTACTTTAGATGAAATCAATGAAGCAGTAAACACAGCTCACCTGCATAACGTTAAAGTTTACGTAACCGTCAACACATTAATCAAACAGGATGAGTTGGAAGATGTCATGAATTATTTATCAAAGCTATATGCAATTGGAGTAGATGCCGTTTTGGTTCAGGACTTGGGACTGGTGGAACTCATTAACAGACATCTGCCAGATTTAAAGATTCATGCATCTACCCAGATGACATGTGAAAACCAGGTTAAACTAGATTATATAGAAAGTAATGGCATCAAAAGAATCGTCCTTCCACGTGAAATGAGAAAAGATGAAATCAAGGACATTAAAACAAACATGGAACTTGAAATATTTACACACGGTGCTTTATGCTATTCCTATTCAGGACAATGTCTGATGAGCAGCTTTAAGGGAGGGCGAAGTGGTAATAGAGGAACATGCGCCCAGCCTTGCAGACAAAAGTACAAATTTGACGGAATTAAAAAAGAGGATTACTACCTATCCCCCTGTGATTTGAACCTATACAATAAATTAAAAGAGATTTCAGAGCTAAATATTGCATGCATTAAGATTGAAGGCAGAATGAGAAACAAAGAATATTTGGCTATCGTGGTAAGCAACTACAGAAAAGCATTGAACAAGCTTAAAAGTGGAAAAGAAATAAACAGCGAAGAGATAAACTTAGTTTTCAATAGAGGATTTAGCCAAGGACAATTCAACAATACTTCAAAAAGAAGTTTAAGAGCAGGGCATGTCGGATTGAAAATAGGAAAAGTCATGGATGCCCACAAAAATCAGATTGCAATAAAAATCGACGATTCCATTAAAAACATTCCTGAAAAGGGAGACGGATTATTGCTTGTTAAAAATGACAAAGATTATGGATTTGAAATTTCACAAAATCCCATCATTACCACATTGAACCATTTTAGAAAAGGAAAAAACAAACAGATTAAAGATTTGACCCGTAAGAATAAAGTTTTGATAGTTAAAAAAGTATGGCAGAATAAAAAAAGCAATTTCAATCTAAACGAATCCGAGGTTTATCTGACAAAGAAAAACAATTTAATAAAAAAGGCTCGTGAAATTGAAAACAAAGGAAACAGTTATGTCAAATCCAAATTAATTCTTACATTTTCCATTAAAAATAAATTCCCTCAACTTAAAGGAAGATTAACCCTTGCAAATAAAAAGGAAATCGAGTGTGAGGTGAGAGGAAATACTCCTTTCGAAAAACCGCTGAAAAAAAGCGTTTCAAGAGAAACTATTCAAAAACAATTGTCAAAAGTTGACAATTACCCATATCAAATCACACGAATCAACATAAATTACGATGGAACACTATTCATACCAATAAGTAAAATCAATGAATTGAGAAGAGAGTTATTTAAAAAATTAGAACAGGAAGTAGTTAATTCCTCCAAACATAAATCCAAAAAAATTAAGTTAAATTTAAAAGAAAGCAAAAAATCAGAAATGAAACCCTGCATTTCATTTTATACAAATAATTTAGCCCATTTAAAAGAAATTGATAATCTAAAAAGAGTTTATTTGGAAATTCCCCCAAAAAATGATGATTTAAATATAATTCACGATGAAAAATACAATTTAAACCATATGATCAGCTTTTTAAAAGAAGCTGTTGAAATCTCAATGACAAAAGACTATGAGTTAATATGGAAATGGCCAGATATCGCTCACGACAAATTAATCAAAACGCTCAATAAAGTAAGAGGCATACTAAACAAGATGCATTATAACATTCCAATAATGAGCAATAATTTTAAAGGAGAATACGGACCATATTCAATGAATATAACCAACACTGAAACGGTAAAAAGTCTTGAAAATTATAAAATTTTAACATTATCTCCAGAACTAACTAAAAAGGACTATGAAAACATAATCAGCTGCTGTGAAAGTCCAGACAGATTAGAAATCTTGGTTCAGGGATCTGTTGAATTAATGAAAACCCGCTATTCTCTTTTATATGGCAAAGAAATAAAAAAGGTAAAAAACAATTCAAAAAATTTCCTAATTGACAGAAACAATAACAGATACCCCATTCACAAAAGCATTTCAGGTGAAGAGCTAATCCTGTTCAATTGTGAAGATTTATCATTACTTGAAGAAATTGAACACTTAAAACAAATTGGTTTTTTAAATTTCAGTATAGACGGTCGATGGAGAGACAATAAATACCTCAAAATTATTGAAATATATGAAACCGCGCTAAAAGGCCATATTGATAAAAAAGAACTGTTAAAGTATAATTCAAAAAATACCTTGGGGAATTACTAATATTACTTTTCAAATGCTCTTGGGAATTTAGAATAATATATAAAAATACATAGTATAATTAAAAAAGGGTTTGGTAAAAATGCAAGGGGAACGAATTACATTGCAAAACATAAAAGGAATTGGAGATAAAATCTCTGAAAAAATATTAAACAGTGTTGGAGGAGAAGAAGAACTCCAAAAAATTGTCGATAATGTTGATGTTGAAAAAATTTCCAACATTGATGGAATAAGTCAAAGAAAAGCAATAGAAATCATGAATCAACTATTGAATAATCCTGAATATGAATTCATAAAAAGTGATAGGGCAATGGAACTTTATGAAGACATAATAAATAAAATTTTATCATATTCAAACACATCCTACTCCAAAAATAGAATTTTGCTACTGTCCCCTTCAAAAGACATCGATAAAATAAATTCAAACCTTGATTTTGTAATGTCTGCAAAAGAACATGTCTCAAAACTTCCAATTATCAAATTAAGAGGTCTAATGAAAAATTTAAGAGAAGTTGAAGAAGCAAAAGCAGAATATGACCCAAGCAAAGCAATTCTTGTAGAAAATGAGGAAGACAGTTCATATCTTATGGATTTGGGACTTAATCAATATTACCCAATCATTATTGCAAACGATTCACCATTGCTCAAAGAAGAGATAATGAATTATGATTTAGTATTCTACGTTTATTCACAGGGAATTCTTGATTTTGAAGGCATGCCTAATCTGATCATGATAAATATTGAGGAAAATGATTATGAAATCGTTCCTGAAAAGATAATAAACTTTTTCATACAAAATAAAGAATTATTTTCAAGAGTTCATGAAATACAAAAAATCAGAAATAAGGAAAGTGTTCTGGGAGAAATAATCCCAATCATTGATGAATTAAACATCATTGATAAAAGGGAAGTAGATATTGAAAAATTAGTCTATTCTCTTAAAGAGGATATGGATAGTGAGTTGGAAAAATCAATGAAAACTGTTGACCTTGAAGGAGATGAAATTCTCAACCTATTAAACAATAACTTCCCACCAAAGATTAGTAAAATATTTGATGAAATTATCAATAAAAGAAAAGAAATTATCCGTGAAGAAACCGGATTAAGTTTTGACCCGTTCCTCAGAACATACCCAATAGAAATTGATGACAATGAAATTCAAAGAGTAACACTGGAACAATCATCCAAAAAAGAAAATGATATTTTCGACATTAAAAAAAGTGCAGCTATCGAATTGAATTCAATTAAAAACAAAGCAATCAAAGAAGTTGAAGACACAATCAAATTTGACTATGAGTTCAGTTTAGGCAGTTTTGCATACGAATATGATTTATGCAGGCCTGAATTTGGAGACGAAATAAAATTAACCGGAGCACTTCACCTAGAATTAGCACTTAAAAAAGATAAGGATTATGTTCAAAAAATTGACTATCAACTAACACGAGATGAAAACATAGCCCTTTTAACAGGTGCTAACAGCGGAGGTAAAACCACACTGCTTGAAACACTGACCCAAATGTCCATTATGGCACAGATAGGACTTCCAGTAAGTGCAGATGTCGCCGAAATAAAACTTGTTGATGAAATTTACCATTTCTCAAAGAAAAGGTCACTTGATGCAGGTGCTTTCGAATCCTTTTTAAATGTATTTATCCCAATCGTAACAACAAAAAGTGAAAAATTAGTATTATTGGATGAACTTGAAGGAATAACAGAACTTGATGCCGCAGTTAAAATTATTTCCACATTCATAGATATGATTAAGGAATCAAATTCATATGGAATTATTGTAACACATATGGCAAGAGAAATAATGAACTACACAGACATTAGAGTGGATGGTATTGAAGCTAAAGGATTGGACGAAAACTATAATTTAATTGTTGACAGAACACCAAAAATGAATTTCCTTGCAAAAAGTACTCCCGAGTTAATTTTAAAAAGAATTTATGAAAAATCAGATGATGAATTAAAAGTGGTATATGCAAGAATTTTGGAAAAATTCTAAAAACATTTATTATACTTTAAACAATCTATTATTAATGAAAGTTAAAACTAGTACTAGAAATGATAATCTGAAGCGCATTAATGAAATATACCGAGTCTTAAAGAAGTACGATTTTGGATATTTAATAGAAGAAAACACTTTTTTGAAGAAATTTCCTTTTTTAAGAAATCGTAAGGTCGCAGAAGAGCATGAAATTCCTGATAAATCAGCTCCATTAAGAATAAGAAAAGTACTAGAAGAATTAGGTCCCGCATATATCAAATTGGGTCAGATGTTAAGTACAAGACCAGACCTTGTAGGAATCGAAATCGCTAAAGAACTTGAAAAGCTTAGAGATGATGCTGCCACCACACCATTTGATGAAATCCAAGAGGTTATCGAATCAGAACTTGAGCAACCCATGAGCAACATATTCGTTAACGTTGATGAAACTCCAATCGGATCTGCTTCAATAGGGCAAGTTCATAAAGCCAGATTAAGAAAAACAAATGAAGAAGTTGCAATAAAAGTTCAAAAACCAAATTCAGTTGAACTGATTGAAACAGATATCCAGATAATGAAGTTTTTAGCAACAAGAGCTGACAAATACATCACAGCGACAAGGTCATACAATTTGCCGACCATAATTGATGAATTTGAAAGAGCTATTTTTAAAGAGGTCAATTATCTTGAAGAAGTAATGAATATGCAAAATCTTGCTGAAAACTTTAAAGGAGAAAGCTATATTAAAATACCAAAACCATATCCAGCTTACTGTACCTCAAAAGTAATCACAATGGAACTTATTAAAGGAGTCCAAGTTTCAGATTTGATTAACAAAGATTATCCTAAAATCAACAAAAGAAGAATTGCAAATTATGGAGTCAAATCATATTTCAAACAGATAATGATTGACGGATTTTTCCATGCCGACCCCCATCCTGGAAATCTGATTGTTACTAAAAACAATAAATTATGTTATATTGATAACGGAATGATGGGAATATTAAATGAAGATTTTAAAGAAGATTTAGCAGAATTAATTTTACTTTTAATAAGCAAGAACTCAAATAACATCATAAAACAGTTAATTTATATGGACATAATCACAAAGGCACAAAATACCGAAGAACTTAAACAGGATATTGATGACATATTGAATCGTTACTACGGTGCCGAATTACAGAACATGGACGGATTGCTGGAAGATTTGCTTAATGTAATGGTTAAAAATGACATAACCCTTCCAAGGGAATTCGTAATGATCGGTCGTGGAATTACATTAATAGAAGATACCGGTAAAAAGTTAGATCCTAACTTCAATGCTGCAGAGGAGCTTAAGACATTATCCCGGAAAATAATAGTCAACAAATATAAACCTGAAAGACTAGCAAAAGTAGGTCTAAACTACCTGTTGCAATTAGAGCACCTGGCTAAAGATTTGCCTGACACCATCAACAGCACCCTTTCCAAACTAGAGGAAGGAGACATGGAAGTAAAAATAAGACTTGCCGATGTAAATGAACTTGCAAACCAACTATCCGTGGCATTAATATTGGCATCATTAATTCTTGGGTCATCCCTAGCATTGTTAACTGATATTGGACCAAGATTATTTGATATTCCAATATTAGGACTAGTAGGATTCGTATTCAGTGCAATACTTGGTGGATTTTTAGTACTTGAATATATGTTGGAAAGAGATTAATTCGATTTGCAGAAACATTTCTGTTCAAAGATTACATTTCTCTCCATTCTTTTTCATTAATCAATTTTTTTAGATATCCCATTGAGGATTCGAATACACACTACTCCCGAAACATGTGAAATAAAAAATGATGACGTTCCAATTGCAGGTAAAGCAGCATTATTTAACAATCAAAACTAAATATCAAATAGTAAAAAATAAATTGTCAATTTGAAACCGATCCTATGCTCCACTAAAAAAAAAAACAAACACCTAGATAAGAGTGAGTTCCAATACTTATCAATTTCAATCATTGAAAAAAGATTATGAAAAATTTAAAAATAGGATAATTAAAACAAATCACTCATCCTTATTTTTTATCAACTCTTCAAGGTTATCAATTTTTTTATCCAAGTCATCAATTTTGGCATATAACTCTTCATTTTTAACATCATAGTGTTTTTTTAGTATTGCGGCGGCAAGAGTTGCAGTACCTACGCCTGACAATAAGTAACCTCCCCAAACCAAAAATACAGAGTTGATTTTTCCAATGACAGATGAACCCAAAACAGCATATCCATTACTCGTGAATGCATTTGAAACCATTACCAATGAATTTAAAGGATCAACATGTTCTGCAAGCTGAGTTATGAAAAAACTTATGAATATTATTGAAAACAATAAGATTATAGCTATTCCCAAACCATTTGACTCAGTGTATTCCCTAAACTTGTCATAATACACCTTTATAAAGTAAATAAATACCGGAACGTGAATCAAAGCCAAATATCCCACTAGACTTTTACCAAATAGGAAATATGTCAGAGAACCATATGGAATCAGCAAGATTAATAAAATCCTATTTTTCCAATCTCTCATATCCAGTTTGGTTGCTACATATAGAGAAATGACAATATCAAATATTACAAAAGAAAGCAAATCCTTTCCAACATAAACTACATTATATAAAATGCACATGAACAGCAAACCCATCATTATCAGGAAAGACATTTGCCTTAATGAATGGAGCTCCTCTTCTGGCAAATATTCTTTTGGATTTAGTAATTTGTAGGATGAGTTTTCTAGTTTATTAAAAATGAATCTGAAAATAACCATGAAAACTAAAAAAACAAGGATTTCCAAAACAAATTCTATGAGGGTCAGATAGTTTATTTGCATATATCTTATTTTTGAAAAGTGCCATATTAATATTTTAGGCTTTATAAATCAAGATATTTAATTAATTGCATTTTTGAGTTTTGTTTCTTAATTGACAGTTACAGACCATTTGAAAATACCAAATAATTACCATATCAAAAAAAAAACATGAATGATGAATAATTAAAAAAAAAGAAAAAAAGAGTGGATTGATTATGCTTCAGAGCATAATAAACCAATAGCTCTGTTGTAAAATAATATTAAGTAAGCTAAAAAGATACCGCCGATAGTATTAATCTACTTAACTTTAACAGTTGTTTTTATTGTGTCTTTACTGTAAGTTACTTTGACAGCGTATGTTTTACCTTTTTTAAGCTTGTTGATAACTTTTTTGTTTAATGTTTTTTGTGCAATACCCTTTTTGTTGGTTTTGACTTTGTAGGTTTTTCCATTAAACTTAAAGGTTATTATTTTTCCTTTTTGGAGTTTACCATTGATTTTGAGGGTTGCTTTTAAGGTAAATTTCTTGGCTGTCTTTTTAACAGTGACCTTTTTGGCTTTAAGTACCTGTTTTACTGTTACAGTGTTTTTAACTGATTTTCCATTAAATGTTGTTTTTATAGTGTACTTTTTAGGAACATCAGTTATTTTGATTTTGGCTATACCATTTTTATTGGTTTTCACTGTTGTGGATTTACCGTTGATGGTAAATTTGACACTAGCTCCAGAAGCAGCCACTTTACCATCAGCTGAGACTATTTTAACTGAGAAGTATTTACCACCAGCATAATCCACTTTAATGTTTTTGTTTTGTGTGATTTTACAAGTTTTTGTATTTAATTTCACAGCAACACTGTTCTTGTAGGTTTGACCGTCGTATGAGGTTGTCACATCATAGGTACCTGGAACATTAGTTATTGCAACTTTAGCAATTCCGTCAGCATCAGTTATAGTTGCAGTTGTTTTTCCATTGATTGTGAAATTGACAACAGCACCTGCACCGACAGCATGGCCATCATCAGATACAACTTTAACGGAGAAGTATGATCCACTGCCATAATCAACAGTGATGTTTTCATTGTTGATGATTTTACTGTCATCAGCAACAGTGTATACTTTTAAACATGCGATATAACCTAAGTCATAAGCATCTTGCCATGTTTTTCCGTCAAATGAGACATATGAAATGTTTTGAACATAATGAACCCTAGTATCCTCTAAGAGAAGGTATGGAATCCAATTTGAGGTTATTTCTGCTTTGAAGACATCGCCTTTTTTGATTGGCACATAACTATCTAATTTGATAGTGTGATAACCAACATATGGGGACACTCCTTCTTGAGTCAATTTTAATTCATCGTTTACAAAAATTTTGACTGTATAATTGACGCCACTCTCATTGAAGTATGTTCCAACACCCGCAATCAAATCATCATCCAATGCTTCAAAGACATTCCTATAACTTATAGTTCCATTACTTGACTCATAATTAGAAAGCCATGTAATGTCATATTGATAGTTTTTATTGTATGGCACAGTATTTTCGATTATTGCAGCGGCAGCGTAATCAGTGACCTTTCCTGGCTTATATGCTAAGAGTGATTTGTCATAATATGAAACATAGAGATATCCTTTGTCTCCCCAGTCTGAACCATAACTGTTTTTGATAATCCATGCCCCATTACCCGGAGGAGTGATTAGGAATTTTTCTTTTGGGAAATTATCGTCCCAACCGATAATGGATACTTCGTGGTTTGCACCTTCAGGCATATCGACATATTGTGCACAGGTTTTCGGATTATAATACGGAACTTCATCATCAAATGAAGATTGTCCGAAAAAGGACACATCCAGAGATCCATATTTCAGGATTGCCAATTTAATTTGTGTACCGTTAGGAATTTCATTATTAGGTACAAATATCACATCCTGAACATGAATGTCCTTGCCTGTTGTGATTGGCATTGTAATTTTTCCTAGCTCATCATAAGTATCTACACCATATGGAATTGCTCCAAGCCAGCTCAATAAATAGCCTACAGAAGCAAGATTGGCTCCACCTTCAAATACTTCAATAGCTCCATAAGGAGAATATTTCATCACAGTTTTCATGTTATTCATAGAAACATTAAATGGAATTCCTGTAGCTTTTAATAATGCTGATTCTAATGAGCCTGACATTCCAAAAGTCCAGCAGGCACCCATCCATCCTTGATCTTTAACTGATGATACCCATCCCCAGTCACGCAAATCAAATTTGGCTGGAAGAGTATCAACATTTATGGTATTGTTAACCAGAGCCAACTCCATACCTTCTCCAACCATTATTGTTGCATAAAATGTATTGTTGGTTGAAACAGTGTCATTATTTAATTCAGTGGTTGTATCTATAGTATATTTTTTAGTAAAGACACTGAAAACGGCATTTGTATTGTTTTTGAATGTTGAACCTTTAATGTTGAATGAGCTATCATATGCATATATTGCATTACCTTCACTTGCAACATTGTTGAAAAACTTGGAGTCAGTTATGTTTAGTGTAGAGATATCTGAGAATATTGCTCCACCAGAAGTTGGATAATCCTCAATTATGCCAGCACCATTTGATTCAAAAGTACAATTGTTGATTTTAGTTTCTGTAAATGAAAGGTAAATTGCTCCACCATTGAAGGTAACACGGTTGTTTATGAATTCTGTATTGTTTAGCCAGAACTGTCCGCCCAATTGGACATATGCTCCACCAAATTCAGAAGATGCGTCCTTAAATTTAGAATCGATTATTGTCACATTACCCTCATTGCCAGGATTATATCCAGTAATGTCTACATAAACTGCTCCTGCATTTCTGGAAGAAGTAGTGTTTATGAATTCACAATTGCTAATGTAAAGTTCACCACCTTCCCTAAGGCTCATTGCACCTGCAGTCAAATTAGCTTTTAGATTAATGAATTTAGAATCAATTATTCTAATTTTAGAACCTACAAGATATATAGCTGGTGAATATGTGGCAGTGGTATTGGCAAAGGTAATGTTTTCAAGATTAAATTGGGAACCTGTGGAACCCATGACCTGGCCTGCTTTAGCATATATTTTTGAGGTAATGTATGAATTGTAAAGATTTAGTTTTCCTTTCGCAACTACAAATGATGATCCGCCTTCACCAGCATAATTGTCAATGAATTTGGAATTGTTACAATTAATAGTTACATCTTCGTAGACTGCTACAGCACCACCATTTTTACTTGCATAGTTGTCAATGAAAGTAACATTGTTCAATGTAAATGATTTGGCAGCATAGATTGCTCCACCTTTTTCAGCATTACCCCCGATTAAAATCAAATCGTTTAATGTTACATTGTTTGCAGTAATGTTGAATATTCGTGATAGATTATTACCGTCAATTGTGTGGCCGTTACCGTTAAGGACAAAATTATCCTTGTTAATAACAATTCCGCCACTGTTATCTGTTTCGTTGTTGAATTCATAATCATCATCAAGAGTCAAATATTGGCCTGATGCATTTATAAGGCTTTCCAATTCAGTAAATGTATTTGTTGCATTGGTTTTGTTTGAATCCGCAACAGTATAAACTTTTAAACACACAATGTATCCTAAGTCATAGGTATCTTTCATAGGTTCTCCGTCGAAGGATATGTATGAGAGATTTTGTGTGTAATGTGTCCTGGTATTGGTTAAGTTAATGGTTGGTGCAGTTTTTGAAGTTATTACTGCTTTGAAAACATCACCTTTTCTAACTGGTATGTATTTGTTTAACTTGATTGTGCGGTAACCGAAGTATGGTGATACTCCAGTTTGGGTCAATTTCAATTCGTCATTTACATAAATTTCGACTGTATAATCATTTCCTTCCTTGTCGAAGTATGTTCCGACAGCTGCAATTAAATCATCATCCAATGCCTCAAATACATTCATATAACTTACATTTTTAGTGCCTGTTTTGAAATCTCCCATCCATATGATGTTATATTGGTAGTTTTTATTGTATGGTTCGGTATTTTCAATTATTATTGAAGTAGCGTAAGTTGTCACGTCTATAGATTTTATTAATGTCTTATCGTAATATGAAATATAGAAGAATCCATTCTCTCCATATTCGGTACCATAACTGTTTTTTACAATCCATGCACCGTTGCCAGGAGGTGTGATTAAGAAGTTGCTTGCATCATAACTATCGTTCCATCCTATAATTGAAACATCATGACTTGGAGTTAAAGGCTCATTAACATAATGTGCATGTGTTTCTGGATTATAATAAGGATTTACCTCATCAATTGTGGCTTGCCCGAAAAAGTTCACGTCTATGGAACCGTATTTCATGATTGCCAATTTGAGCTGTGTGCCGTTTGGTATTTCATTGTTAGGTGTGAACATCACATCCTGAACATGGATATCATTTAGGGTTGTGATTGCTGGGGAAATTTTTCCAACTTCATCATAGGTATCCGCATTCTGTGTGAATGCTCCAAGCCAGCTTAACAAATAAGCTGTGGAAATAACGTTGAATCCAAGTTCTCCTGTTTCACTGCATCCGTAAATTGAATATTTTATCATAGTATTCTGCATGTTGTTTTCTGAAAAATCAGTTGTGATGTTTGCAGCTTTCAACAATGCTGATTCCAGGCTACCAGTCATTCCAAATGTCCAGCAGGCACCCATCCCTCCTTGATTTTTAACGGATGAAACCCATCCGTAATCACGTAAATCAAAGCTATCTGGAATAGTAGTGATATTGATGGTATTGTTAAGCAATATTAATTGCATGCCTTGCCCTATCATTATTGTTGCATAATCGGTATTGTTTGTTGAGACATTATCGTCATTAACATAAACATTATTTTCTAAAACGGATTCTTTATCGAAAACAGTATAGATAGGGTTTACATTGTTTTCAAATATTGAATTTTTGATGTTGTATGAGTTATCGTATGCATAGATTGCACTGCCAGCAATTGCCACATTATTGAAAAATTTAGAGTCTGTTATATTTAATGTACTTATATCACAGAATATTGCACCACCATAGGTTGGATATCCTTCAATAATGCTGACGCCATTTGAATCAAAGGTACAATTATCGATTTCAGTATTTGTATATGAAAGGTAAATTGCGCCTCCATTATATTTAGCATGAGAGTTTATGAATTCTGTATTCTTTAACACGAAATCTCCGCCCAATTGGACATATGCTCCACCAAATTCAGAATATGTGTCCCTAAATTTGGAATCAATTATAGTCACATTACCTGTAGCGCCAGGCGCTCCAATAACATCTGCAAAAATGACACCTCCATTTCTTGAAGAAGTGATGTTTTCGAATTCACAGTTTTCAATATATAGTTCTCCACCCTCTTTAGTACCAATTGCACCTGCGGTAATATTGGCTTTTAAATCAAGGAATTTGGAATTTCTTATTAAAGCTTTAAAAGTTTTACCATATATTGCCGGTGCATAAGATGCAGTAATATTGGTGAAAGTAGTGTTTTCTATATAAAGTTCAGCATTTGAAAGGTAAATTTGAGAACTTTTAGCGAAATTTTTTGAGGTTATGTATGAATTGTAAAGTTTCACTTCACTACTCGAAACAAGAATGGATGATCCACTATCGGCATAATTATCAATAAATTTGGTATTATTACAAATAATGGTTGTACCGGGTGTGACTCCTATAGCTCCCCCTTGTTCGTTTGCATAATTGTTGATGAAAGTAACATTATTTAATGTTATTGTTCCCTCAGCACGTATTCCCCCACACATTCCGTAATTACCGTTGATTAAAATCAAATCATTTAATGTTACGTTGTTTGCTATAATGTTGAATAGTCTTGATTGGTTGTTTCCGTCAATTGTGCGGCCGTTACCGTTAAGAACAAAATTATCCTTCCCAATAACAATTCCGCTGTTGTCATCGGTTTCATTATTGAATTTGTAGTCATGGGTTAAATCCACAACATCTTTACTTTTTATTTCATCAGTCAGGTTGGTGAATGAATCATCACCTGCAGTGTAGATGTCATTCTGAGCGGTT
>ONQL01000033.1 GCA_900319985.1 uncultured Methanobrevibacter sp.
AATGCTTCAGCTAATGCAATTTTTGCATCATCACTAATTCTTTGTGCGCCAGCATTTTTTAAGATACGACCGACTGGTGCGATTGGTAATTCACTCATATTGACACCTCCAATTAAAAGATAGTACCCAATAGTATATAAAGGTATCGGTAAAAAATGAATAAGATAACCCCATATTTTAGTAGTAACACTATCATAAAATCCTTTTGAAAACTAGAAAAAAATATGGATAATCCCCATAATTTAAGGATAAAATAAGGTAAAAATATAAAAATAAGAAGAAAATTAAATAAAAAAATTATTCTTCCAGTAATTCACTCTTAAGATATGTAGCAGTGGCTTCAGTTATTTTTACATCAACAAAAGTTCCTAACTCAACATCATCAACAATAACCGGAATATAAGAATTAGTTTTAGCAATGAATCCTCCTTTGGAACCCTTTTCAACAACCAAGACATTTTGATGAGATCCCACTAACTCCTTATTTTCGTCTTCAGTAATTTTTGATTTGATTTCAGATAAGAATTTAGAACGTTTCTTCATCACAGGACGAGGGATTTCTTTAAGTGAAGATGAAATTGCACCTTTCCTATGCTGATATTTTGACAAATGAATCAGACTCGGCTTTACGGTTTGAAGCAGTTTTACTGTCAAGTCAAAATCTTCATCAGTTTCAGTAGGATAACCAACAATTATATCCACCGCCAAAGTCAAATCAGGAATTTCGCTTTTAAACCTAGATACAATATCCAAGTATTGATCAATTGTATGGCCCCTCCTCATTTCAGACAGAACTTTATCACTGCCTGATTGAATAGGTAAATGAATAAAATTATATACCTTCGGATGTTTCATTGCATCGATTATATCATCAACATCATTTAAAATGTTTTTAGGGTGCATCATTCCAACACGAACACGGAAATCACCATCTAAATTAGCCACTTCTTTGATTAAATCAGATAGTTTTTCGCCACTATCCTTTCCAAAGGCAGCTGTATCCTGTGCAGTAAGTTGAATTTCACAGGCCCCATTTTCAATAGCTTCCTTTGCCTCACCAACAATATCTTCAATCGGATAACTGTTTAAAGGTCCTCGAGCAAAACGAGTGCAGCAAAAAGTGCATGCTCCCAAACAACCTTCACAAATTTGAATAATATGAATAAGACTTTCATCAACCAGTTTTGGAACTCCAACTTTACTTTCTTTAGTAAATCCAGTTTCGCGAATGACCTCTCCACAATAAGTCCCATTAACAACTTCAGCAGACTTATTTAACTGATGAGGTCCAATCCATGAACAATTAGGACCAATCTTATCCAATTTTTCTGGATCGATTTCAACCATACATCCGCCAACTATGATTTTTTTATCCGGAAACTCTTCCTGGAGTTTTTGAATCTTATAAACCACCTTATTTTCTGTAGGCAATTTAACATAACAAGTATTTACAATAATGACATCTGCCTCTTCAATGGAATCCACGATACTTATATCATTTTCAACCAAAACTCCGGCCATAATTTGCGCATCGGCTTTATTAAATGTACATCCGTAAGAATCAATAAATACTTTCATAGTTTAATCTCTAATAGTTTTTTTAACAATATATTTTGTTAAATCATAATCAAAATTATTGAATTTAACAGGTTTTGAGTAAACTCTTTTGATGACACCTGCTTTTGCAAAGCCTGAAGTGAGTTTTCTTTCCTGAGTTTTAATAACATGCACTTTAACAATGTGCTTTTCAATTTTAACAATATCTCCAGGAGCAATTTCAAAATCTCTTTCCAAATCAAGTTTATAAGAGTCAACATCACCATGTAAATCTACAGAAAATCCGATACGTGCCGGAATTTCAACAGAAGAAGCCCAAATAGTACTGATATCTTCAATTAATGATTTATTTACTCTTTTATCATTTACTTCAATACTTGTTACTTCAACCTGACCCAAATCAGAAAGTAAAACATCCCCAACTTTTAAATTGTCACTTGGAGATAATTGAATAGTAGTTTTATGAGATTTATCTTGCTCTGAAATAATTAATCTATAGGGTTCTGGTTTTTTAGCAGAAAATATGTCCTTAAAAACATGACCACATGATTCACATTTCAATAAATATTCTTCCATTATCTTCTTTTTGGATGATTTCTGCTTTGAATTTAAAATTTCAACTTCATCAGAACCACAAATTGGACAATCCATCTTTATGCCTCCTATTAAAATAAAATTATTCTTTTTCAGTTAAATAATGGTTAACCAAACCACCATCTTCCAAAATGTTTAACATGAACTCTTTAAATGGTTCAAAATTAGTTGATTCACCACTGGTTTCATTAACCAAAATTCCTTTGGACAAATCAATGCTAATGATATCCCCATCCTTTGCCTCAATATCAGAAACAATTACTGGCAAACCTATATTAATTGCATTCCTATAAAAAATCCTTGCAAAAGATTTGGCCACAATTGCATCAACACCTGCTGTTTTGATAGCTACCGGTGCCTGTTCTCTTGATGAACCGCATCCGAAGTTTTCATCAGCAACAATGATATCTCCTTTTTTTACATTTTTGGTGAAATCTGGCCTTTCACCTTCCAATACATGGTCAGCCAAATCCTGAGGATTGAATGTTCTTAAATATCTTCCGGGAATAATCACATCAGTATCAATATTCTCTCCGAAAGTCCATGTTTTTCCTTTAATAATATCCATAAATATCACTATAAAATTAATTAATAAAAAAACGAAGTATTTGGGATTAACCCAAATACAGAATAAGCAGGTGATTTCTGAGTAAAACAAATTATTTCTTTTGTCTTAGAGGTTGAGCAAATTTTTTCTCGATTCCTTCACGATACATTGAGTTCATGGTACAGAATGGAATTATTCTGCCGTCAGGTGTTGCGTAATGAATAACACATTTTTTAACCCTGTCTTCATCAAAGTTAAATGGATCCATGAAATGCATACATGAAATAAGCATTGCATCTTTGGAGAAGTTTCCTAAAGCGTCATAGTCTCCCCTAGCAAATACGTTTATTAAGGTTCTTGTAATTTCCAATCCTTCAGGAGACCTGCTGGTGTGAACCATTTTAGGAAGATTTCCAGTCAATCCTGCTAAAACCCTTTTTCTAGAACCGAATTTACCTTCTTTGAGTTTTACATTATATTTCTTCAATTTTTCGAACAAATCATCGACATCTATGAAATCAGTAATTGGAATCAATTTGTCCTTACCTTTACCTTCAGTTTTTTCTCTAAATACATAGGTTGCAATTCCACAGTGCTGATGACAGTTTAATGTAACTTTAGCAGTATCTTCCTCATCCAAAAGAGATATGAATTCCGCAATTGGCTCAACGGAAGATGGTGGATAAAATGATTCGGTTGGAACCTGACCATCAGTGACTTCCTCAATAATGTTGACAAAGTCCGGGATGGTTATCCTTTGCTCTTCGACATGTTCTGAAGGTGTTCTGCCTGCAAATGAAACCGGTTGGAAATTGACACCATAAATGTTTTCACTGTGGTCGAATGCGAATTTAATGATATCTCCAATTTGGTCATCATTGACTCCTTTAACCAATGTAGGAACAAGCACTATACCCAATCCTGCCTTTCTACAGTTTTCAATAGCATCAAGCTTGAATGGAAGTAAATCTTTACCCCTATTATTAATGTACGGTTCCGGAGTTACCCCATCAAAAGCCAAATAAACAGTATTTAATCCAGCTTCTTTCAATTCTTTTGCCAGGCTTTCCTTTTTAGCCAATCTAATACCGTTAGTTGCAATTTGAACATGAGTAAAACCTTCCTCTTTTGCCATTTTAACAAGTTCAACAATGTCTTTTCTAACAGTTGGCTCTCCACCTGCATACTGAATAGCAGGACATGGATGAGGTTTTAAACTTCTTAAATTCTTAAGCATCTGTCTGATTTCATCCTGAGTAGGTTCATATTTGTACCCTGCAGCTGCAGCATTTGCAAAGCAAACCGGACATCTTAAGTTACACCTGTTTGTTACATCAATCAAACCTAAAACGGTTGAGGTTTCATGTTTGGAACACAATCCACAATTGTTCGGACAATCCAATTCTTCAGGAACAGAGGGATTATCAATTTTTGTAATGGACGGTGTATAATCCTCCATTTTATTATATAACTGATCATCACCCCAATAAGTGTTGATAAACTCGCCATGCTCATCACAAGTTTTTTTGATAAAAATTTTGCCATCTTCATCATAAACTTCAGCACTTAAAGATTTACCGCACTCAGGGCATAAACTTTTAGTATCTTTAATTTTCAAAAAATCACCTTAACTAGCAATATTGTATTATAAAATACAAACTTACATAATATAATATATTTAAAACAATATGATATTTAAACTTAATTAATATATAGTACTTCAAACAAAAGTATACTACAAATATAACGGAGAAAAAATTAATGGATATTCAAATATTTTTATTGGGTTGTCTTACAACACTATATTTCATACTTCCAGCTTATTTTTCAAATGGTGGTGCCTTAGCTTTTGGAGGAGGAACACCAGTTGATTTTGGAAAAACTGACAAGAATGGAATACGCTGGATTGGAGATGGAGTTACTTGGAGAGGATTAATTGCTGGAACACTCATTGGAACATTAACCGGAGCAGTTCAAGGATACCTTGCCCAGTTCATACTTCCAGAAATTGGACAATATATTATAACCCCAATAGTAACCGATATCCCTAACGGAATCCTAATAGGATTTTTACTCGGTTTAGGTGCATTGGTCGGCGATGCATTAGGAAGCTTTTTAAAAAGAAGAATTGGAATCGGAAGAGGAAAACCTGCACCGATTCTCGATCAGCTGGACTTCATAATAGTTGCACTGATATTCGTTTCACCATTCGTAAATATGAACTTGCAATTTATTGCAATCGCAATAATATTAACATTGATTATTCATTTAATAGCAAATACTTTCGCTTATTTGCTTGGAATAAAAGACGTATGGTATTAAACCATACTCCAGTATTTATTCATCATCACGGCGGTTCCCACTGCAGGAGCAACGACGCACTCCTCATCAGACAACATATCGCCCATAGACTTTACTTTTAAGCCCAATAACTCAGCTGCTTTTTTATCTAAAATGTCTTTGCCCAAACCGGTTGTGACAATCAAATCAAGATTCTGCTCTTCACAAACCTGCTTTAAACCATCCGCAATCTGTTCAATTTGCTTTTGATGAATGAATTTGCACATTTCAGTAATATCTTCCATGGACAACATTTCCAAATCCGCACAGACAACACGAGCTATCCTTTTTGCACAGTCTAATTTGGATTTGGATTCACCGTCAAAAGTATCGCAAACGTAATCATCTTCACTTATCAAATCCAATACCCTATATACATCAGCAGTTTGTGCAAACAATTCTGAAGCAACTCGATATTCTTTTCCGTTTAATTTCACCTTGTCTAAAAAACTGGCCAGATTTGTCCTTAAGGTACCTGTATAAACCAATTCTCCAGTAGCGGACCTGTCAAAATCAGATTTACCTATTGCACATTCCTTGCCATCCTTGATTGGAATGATGTCTGTTGTTGTGCTTCCGGTATCAATGAAAATGCAGTTGTCTGAAATCAAAGTAGCTATCTGTGCAGTGGCAATCCAATTTGCAGCTGCTGCCTTAAGGGGTGTGTTTTCAATTTCGGCTTTAGACATCATGCCATCGATTCCCACATATGCAATCGGGCATTCAAAAGTCTCTTCGCATTTGCCTACAACATCCAGGACACCATCCTTTTTAGTGTCATATGCATCCACCAGTTCTGCAGTCATTGATATTCCGACTGCATCAATTTCACTGACAGGACAAATTTTCTCGATTAACTCAAGCAAAACCCTTGACAAATCACCATTGTTACTCCACATTGGAAGATATGCAAAGTCAACTTCAATGTTTTTTATTTCTTCGCCTTCAAAATCGATTACAGCCAAATCAGTGTTTGCACCACCAATATCAAAACCAGCTACCTTCATAATTATATTCTCCTAATTTCCAAATTGTCTCCGGATTTTTTAAATTCGACTTCACCATCAAATGCAATGTCAATATCTTCAATATCCACATTTCCGTCAATCAAATCAACGATTGTTTTTCCAATGTTGAAATCGGCAATTTCATTTAATCCTACGTAAGGTGTTGTGAATCTGGAGTTAATTTCCAATAAATAAACTGAATAAACATCTTTTTCATCTGCATTGATTAATAAATCAACACCTACAAAACCTTTCAAACCTTCAACAGATTCGACAGCTTTTTTAGCTATTTCAAATGCTTCTTCATTATATTTGCTATCAAATGGTAATTTTCCACCAACATATATTCCCTTATCGTTTTTAAGCTCTACAAATTGTCTGTTTAAACTGACGGGAATTGCCTTTTTGCCATCGCAAATCAAGCTGACGCTGATGTCGGTTCCTTCAATATATTCCTGAACAATAACTCTTGAACCGGGTTTGAAGATTTTATCCAAATCCAAAGTCAAATCCTCAATATTTTCAATTATGACAATATCCTCACAATCGACCCCAATCAGAGGTTTGATTATGAGTTTTAATGGAGTTAAAGGATCTTCGGACTGCCATTTTTCATGCAGATTTTCAATAGCTCTTTTCCAATATCCCTTAGGATCAATCTTGAATCTGAATGTTCTTGGTTGGGGAACAATATTGGAAAGGGATTCATAGGATTCGAATTTGTCTGAAGCAATAAAACAGGCTTCAGCTGATGAATTATAAATTTGAACATTACTGTCCTCCAAAATCTTTGTTATATTGAAAAGATTATTATCATTTTCTGCAGCTATGAAAATAGCCTTATTGAAGTTTGCCGCATTATCTTTTAGCCAATCAATTACATCAACATCTATTAAAATTGGATTGACATTTTCATAATCTTTAACAACATCTTCATAGGATTCATTAATGACCAAATCAACATCAAAATCACATAAATCATCCAGAAGAGCAAATATCAAAGCTTCAGCTTCAGAAATAATACATTTATCCTTTTCGCCTGAAGCGGTGAAATATTCAAATACCAATATTGAATCATTATTCTCTTGTATCATAAGTAATCATCATCCCTTTTATGTTTAAGTCGTCTTTTGGGAAAATCATTTTATTTCCATCAAATACCATGTGAATCAAGGCATTCCTGTCGGTTTCAAATTCACCAACCGTAATGTCATCTTCAACACCCATCATTTTTCTTGTAAATGAAGTCATGATATCCTCAGGAGCAGTTATATCCAGCAAGCCTTCATCATAAAACTCAACAATTGCATCAACTGTTCTTTTGGCGGCATCACCCTGACCATATGGATTTTCGGCTTTTTTCATATTTTGGGCAAAATCATCATCCTCTACAATCCTTTTAACATATTTCAGGATTGCCTCTTTGTCTGCGCCCACAAGAATATTGCCTCCAACAGCTACAGTTTCAGGCCTTTCAGTATTGTATCTTAAAGTCAGTGCAGGCACATCAAGTGTAATGGCCTCTTCCTGAAGACCTCCTGAATCTGTTAAAATTAAAGTTGAAAGGGAAGTTAACTGTAAAAAATCAAGATATCCTATAGGTTTTATGATATGAACATGCTTTAAATCATTCAATTCATCGAACAAGCCAAAATTCTGCAGCATATTTTTGGTTCTTGGATGAATCGGAAAAATGATATTCATATAATCCAGTTCCTTTAAAGCTTCGATAATATTTGTAACTCTTCTTTTGTCATCCACATTTTCTGCCCGATGCATTGTTAAAGTCAATATATTATCCATATCCCCAATATTCAAGCTGGTCAATGACTCTTGTGAAAATCCTTTTTTTCTTGCAATTTCCAAATGTCTAAAGCAGGCATCAACAACAGTATTTCCAGTAATAATTAGGTTTTTGTGTGAAAATCCCTCCGCCAAAAGATTAACCGCAGACTCTTCGGTTGGAATAAAATACATTGAAGAACACACATCGGCAGCTCGGCGGTTTAACTCTTCAGGCATTGTCATGTCAAAAGATCTGAGTCCGGCCTCAACATGACCCACGGCAATATGCAGTTTGGAAGCAACCAAAGCACCGGCCAATACAGCGTTGGTGTCACCCTGCACAAGCACAATATCAGGTTTTTCATCAAGCAAAACCTCTTCAATGCCCTTCATCATCAAACCGGTTTGCCGGCCATGAGTTCCAGAACCGACATGAATATTATAATCCGGAGCAGGAATTTCCAAGTCCCTAAAAAATGCATCAGACATCTCATCATCATAATGCTGACCAGTATGCAAAACAATCTGATCAATGCCCCTTCGGGCAATTTCATCAATAATTGGAGCCATCTTAATTATTTCAGGCCTTGTTCCTAAAATTGTAGCTATTTTCATAATCATCACTCATTTATAATGTTTATTAAAAATACCATAAAAAATTTTATGAAAATGAAAGCTTTTTGAGTGAAAATTAAAAAAATATAAAAAATAGATTAATTCAAAAATTGATTTTAATTAAAGAAAGGTAACTTACCGTTGTCCATGATAACATTACCTATAATAAATGATCCGATAACCACACCAAATGCTGTACAAACCGCAATAACAGCAATATTTAATATGAATGCTTCAACAAGAGCATTGATTGGAATAGGCGTACCATTTTTAGATTTATCCTGTATAGCTGCCCCAATAGGAAAAATAGTCATAAGTATCGAGAATATCAATATGAATGGAATGGAACTAATCCATAAGTTAGACTCATTATGGTGGATTGCAAGATAGATTCCTAAAACCAATCCTATTACAATACTTATAATAGAAAATCTGTCAAATACATCATATATTAATCCCATTAAATACTCCCTAACAAATATTATTTGCATACATCATTTAAACTTTTTATCATTGACTCCCTGATTGCATATCTTTTCTGAAGATCCGCCAATGAATCAACCAAATCCCTTCTGAAACGTTCACATGCATAATCATCATATCTGAATTTGATACCATCATATTGAATATCCATTAAAATTAGATATTCAGCCTCAGTTACCTTAATATTGGCACGTGGAGAATCATCAGAAGGATTTAATAAATCCCGAACTTCATCCAAGGTCATCTTTCCAATAGCCACATCAACAAACACTCTCATCATTTTCCGAACCATATTCCATAAAAATGACTCGCCATAAATATCAACAAAAATTGGAGATATCGTATCATGCAAATTTGGGAATTCTCTTTTGTGATAGTCATTCAAGCCCACTTTTGTGATTTTAATGTCATCAATTGTTCTGGTAGTGGTTTTCTGAAAGCGCTTTGTGAAATTGGTGAAGTTATGAGTCCCCTTAAAGACTTCTGCACATTCATTTAGTTTATCCATATCCAAATCCTGAAACAGCATATAACGGTATTGCCTCATTTGAGCATACCTTGGTTTAAATGCATACCTTACAGGAGCACTAGCTAAAATCTGAATATCATCCGGCAAGGAATTATTGATTTCATTTACGCGAACCTCCTTTTCAGACTGAAAAATGATAACATTACCTAAACTGTGAACGCCAGCATCAGTTCTTCCAGCTATCCTAAATCTGGATTTCTTCAAATCATCGATATAATCAAGTTTGCGCAAATGATATATCAGTTCCTCTTCAACCGTCCTCAAGTCCGGCTGCCTTTGAAAACCATGAAAATTGGTTCCGATATATCCGATTTTTAGTGCTGTCCGTTTCATCATATATACTTTTACAAGTCATGTAAAATAAAGTTTAAGTAAAAAAACGAGGAGGGGTAAATAGCTAATATAATAGCTATTTACATATGGCCTTATTAATTTGGTATTATATTAATGAATAAAAGGGAGATAATTAAAATTTTAAAAATTTTGAAGATAGAGAAAATAATGATATACTAATTTTAATTATCCCATTTTAGATTTTTCTAAACCCAAATAAAACTAAGTAGTAATAACAATATAAACATTATTAAAAAATTAACCTGATTAAAATCTTTTAAATTTAAAAAAAATAGATTAAAATAAAATAATGCATTAATCAAGGATTATTAATTAAATAAAATAAAATTAAAAAACATACAATACTTTTTTGACAACAAGTAATAACAATAAATTTTAACAAAAACAATTAAAATATAAAAAAACAAACTTCAATTAAAATATTAGCAATATAACTTTAAAATAATACTTCATAAATTAAAAAACAATTTTAAAATCAATATTTATTTAAAATACAAAAAATAAAAAGGATTTAAAAGTAATACTTTTTTTAAAAATAATACTACTTAAAATTTTAATCTCAAACAAATTTAACCATATGAGTAGTTTCATCATAGTCATCTTCTTCAAAAGTTACCTCATAGCCCAATGATTTCCAAAAAGGTATGGCAGCATCAAGATAGCGATGTGTATGCAGATATATTTTATCATACCTCTCTTTTCTGGCAAATTGTTCAATGCAATCGACAAGCAAACGTGCAATTCCCATTCTCCTATACTTTTCATCAACCATCAATCTCCAGATGCTTGCAGTATCCTCATTAGAATAGTAACCCTCAAAAAATTCATAATCCTTATCATAGGCACGTACCGCCGCAGTCGCAACAATCATATCATCATCGATTGCCACAAATAAATTATTCCTGTTTGGAAGCACATAATAATCCCTCAAACCATCAATATCATAATGAAACTTGGGAGTGGGACCAATACCATACTCATTTTTGATTTGACCATATAAAAAATCTTTAACTGATTTGATTTCATTCAAATCATCCTTGATTTCCCTAATTTGTATATTCATAACATCACCACACATGACTAAAAAAAAAGAAAAGAGAAATTTTAATTTCCCCTATTCCTGAGCGGTTTCAGGATTCAATAATTTTTCAACATTTTCCCCTATGAAATCAAACAGCAATACCACAATCAATAAAGACATACCAGGATAGAATGCCAACCACCAATATCCTGAGGATAAATAGTGCATTGATTCTGATAGAATTACTCCAATCGCAGGTTCATGAGGTGGTAAACCAAATCCTAAAAAGGTTATTGCGGCTTCATGCATAATCGCATGAGGAAACATTAAAATGACACCTACAATAATCTGGGAAACTACCAACGGCAAAATATGTTTGGTTGCAATCCATACTCTAGATTTTCCAAGATTTTCAGCCAGGTGCACATATTCTTTAGTTTTAATTTCTTTAACTTCAGACCTTAAAACTCTTGCAAGAGGAGTCCAATGAGTTAAACCGACACCCATAACGACACCAAATACTCCCCCTCCAAACATTACTGATACAAGAATTATTAAAAGAATATGAGGTATTGAACCAAATAAATCAATGATTCCAGCAACAAGTTCATCTGCAAATTTATTAAAGCTTGAAAACAATCCCAAAATAATTGAAATAAGAGTACTGACAGCAGATGCAATGAACCCCACCATCAGACTTAATCCAAGTCCAGCAATTGTTCTTTGAAACATATCTCTTCCCATCCAATCAGTACCGAAAATATGTTCTAGAGAAGGCATCTGATTTGCATTTACAAAGCTGGTTGGAATATCAGGAATAAAATAACCTGAAATAAAAATTGATACAATCACCAATGATGATAGTGCAATGATTACAATAGTTTTTGTTCTGAGATTTGCAGGATATAAAAACCACTGTTTCTTATCATCAGCTTTTTTCTTAATCACCGAACTCACTCTCCTTAATTCTTGGATCAATCAGGTAATATGAGATATCAGCAAGCAGATTACCTACAAATACAAATACTGCACTAAAAAGAACAATACCTAAAAACAATGGAACATCACTTTGAAGACCCGCAGCAACAGCCGTTTGACCAATTCCAGGATAAGAGAAAACCTGTTCGACCAAAACAGCTCCACCAAACAGTTCACTAAATGATAAAAATTGCAATGTAATTGCAGGAAGTAGAATATTTCTTATTCCATGATTTTTTACTAAGTCCCATCCTTTTTCTCCACGGGATTTTGCAAATAAAACATAATCAGAAGATAAAACTTGAATTAACTCATTACGAGTATACATTGCAATAGGAGCCAGGCCAACCAAACTTAATGTTAATGTAGGAAGTACCAGTCTGGATGCCCATTCCGCAAATGTTGCATCAGTACTGCTAACACCAATAGGTACACCGAAACCAATCGGGAACCATTTCAAGTAAACTGCAAATACCATTAAAATAAGCATTCCTACCCAGAAGGAAGGAGCAGATTGAATTGCATAACAGTACACCTTTACCGCTTTATCAATCAATGACCCTTTATTTTTTCCAGCGACTACTCCTAATGCAAAACCTATAAGTCCACTTAAAAGCCATGATAATGCCATAAGCACAATTGAAGCAGTGAATTTATCAATAATTACATCAAGAACAGGAGCACGATAAATTAAAGAAGTACCGAGATTGCCCTGAACCAAATCCATCAACCAATTGAAAATTTTTGTAGGCAATGGAACATTAGTACCAAAATAACCTTCCAATATTGTTCTTTGAGCTTCAGAAACAGCTGCTCCTTTTAAATAAGTACTGACTGGATCAATAGGGGATAAATCTAATAATATAAAACTAAAAATTGCTACTGCAACCATCAATATTATAAATCTTATTAATTTATAACCAAAAAATTTCAATATCTGATTTTTATTCAAAAATTAACCCCCAGAAAAATTTTAAAAAAAAATAAAAAAAAGGAAAAATGAATTAATTAATTATTTTCTGGTCCAATCACAGATATTAATTAAAACATCATTTCCTAAACCATCAGGTTGACTTCCAATATCAACTCCATCTTTAATGAAATAGTTATAGTCATAGTTGACTAACCATACAAATGGAGCGTCACCAGCAGGACCCCAACCTCCACCATTAACAAGTGCAGATTGTGACCATAATGAATCAGCTTGTTTTAAATCATTAGCATGCATTGCATCTTCCATCAACTTATCAGAAGCTGTATTATTATATAAACCTGGGTTCATATAGAAGTCATCAGCTTCTTTACTGTGATATTGTTGATAGATTGATTTGTATGGGTCAGGAGAGGTTTGTTGCATTAATGCAGGGGAACTGTACATGTTTTTATAGATTGTATCCCAGTCTGCACCTTCAAGTTTTACCTCAATTCCTATTTCTTTTGCTTGTTCAGCAAATACAGTTGATAAAGATTGTCTGTCAAGATAATCAGGAGGATAGTATAAACTGAATGATGCTTTTGTACCATTCTTCTCTACAATTCCGTCTCCATCCTTATCTTCCCATCCACCATCTTTTAAGATTTTCTTTGCTTGAGCGACATCTGCATCTTTAACTTTGGAAGCATTATTTGCATAATCTCTTGTATCTACACCAGTGTATTCCGGAGTAGCATGACCTGAGAATATATCATCACACATAGTCTGACGATTTACACCTACATTTAATGCTTGTCTGATAGCCTTATCTGCAGTTACATTATTTCCTATTTTTGCACTTGCATTACTTACCTTACCAGTATCGTTAAGATAAGGGAAAGATACTCCTTGCGCCCTACCTGCAGATACTTCATAGAATTGATATCCATCCACAGTTTGATTTAATGCTGAAGTTGCTACAGGAACCACATCAACATTACGGGATTTTGCAAGTTCTAACCAAGTAGACTCTTCAGGGAACAATAAGGTTAATTGGGTGAAATATGGTTTGTCACCATAATACTTATCATTTACTTTGAAGATTGCTTGTTGACCTTTATCCCAGTGATCCAATACATAAGGTCCAGTACCGATTGGTTTTTCTCCATAAGTGTTGTTATCATATGAATCTGACGGTACAATACCCAAGTATCTTAAATCATAAATAAAGGTAGATCTTGGTTCTTTTAATTTGAATTCAACAGTGGTTTTATTTACGGCAGTTGCATTTTCAAGATTTGTTAAATCCAACTCAGATTTTGTTGTTTTTGCAGTATTAAATGTGAATGCTACATCTTCTGCATCAAAATCAGAATCATCTGAAAATTTAACACCCTCCCTAACATTTACAGTCCAGGTTTTACCATCACTACTTACTGAATAACCAGTAGCAAGGTCTGGAGCAAAAGAGCCGTTTTTATCAGTTTTAAATAAACAACTTTGTACTAAAGGATTATAATTCTGGTGTCCACATCCCCAACCTGTTAATGGATTAAATCCAGATTTAGGTTCTTTGATGTTACTGTGAGCCGCTACAGTCAAATGGGTTGGATCATTATCATGAGACCCACCCATAAAAGCAAAGGCTGCAACAACAATGACAATAACTGCAATGATTCCACCAATAACCAGTTTCTTGTCCATAATTTTTTTCTCCATATAATTAATTAAGAATATTAAAATAAAAAGTAATACTTTTTTTAAAAAAATTACCTAATTAGTAATACTAATTAAAATTATTTTAATAACATATAATAGTTAGTAATAATATATATAAAAAGATATTTATTACTTTTAAAGACCAATTTATAAAATAATCATAGTTCAAAAAAAGCATTTGTAAAATATATGGCTGAAATTAATAACTATAAAATACCATACATCATAAGGACAATTTAACATCAAAATTAAACAAAAAAAATGTAACATATATTTTAAAAGTAATACAAAAATTAAATTTAAATAAAATGACCATCAAATATTCGCTCATGAATTTATCTCTTGAACTCAAGAACTATTTATTGGACAACGGCGCTACAGAAGTAGGCTTTGCAGACATAACAAATTTCACACCCCAAAAAGGACTAAATACCGGAGTTATATTCTACATAACCTATCCAAAGGAAATAATACAGAATATGCAGAATGCACCAACACCAGAATATCTTGAGGAATTGATAAGTTTAAACACAAGACTTGATGCATTGGGAATGAAATGTGAAGAATTTTTAATAAATAATGGGTATAACGCATATGCACAGACAAAAAAGAGATTAGGAACTGATTTTGGAGAATTCAATTCATTTGAACTGCCCCATAAAACCATTGCCACACGAGCAGGCCTTGGATGGATTGGAAAATCCGCACTATTTATAACAAATGATTATGGATCCGCTCTCAGATTATCTTCAGTTTTAACAGATGCCCCACTAAATATAGGCAAACCAATTTTAAAATCAAAATGCGGTAAATGCATGGAATGCAGAGATGCTTGTTTTGGTGGAGCGATAAGCGGTAAAAACTGGAATTACAAACTTAAAAGAAACGATTTTTATGATGATAAGAAATGCGAAAAATATGCCCTGAAAGTTTCTGAGGAAAATTTGGGAAAAGCAGATACCGTATGTGGAAAATGCATATTCGCATGCCCCCACACACAAAAATATATTAAAAAACTATAATTTTACAGCATGCCTAAAGTCAGACGGCTGAAGAGTAATACCCAATCCACATATCTTTTTGTCCATGTGCACGGTTTCCAACTCATCATTGGAATCCAGAGATACGGCAAAACCCATTTTTGTCCAAAACTCAAGAGCCCCATCCAATGTTTTATGAGTATGCAGATAAATATTTTCATAACTGGATTTAATGGCAAAATTTTCAGCTATAGCAAACATCTTTGAAGCTAAACCGCAACGGCGGCATCTCTCATCGACAAATAGTCTCCAGATACTTGAAGTATTATCCATAGAATACAAATGTCTAAATTCCGGAAAATCCTTATCATATGCTCTGATACCTATTGTTGCTATAATTTCTCCAGTTTCTTCACAGTAAGCAACAAAAAAATTGTTTCTGATTGGATTAACATAATATTCCTCTAATTTAATAATGTCCTCATGCCATTCAGGAACATAATCGTAACCGAATTCTTTTTTAATTTGCTCAAACAAGAATTTTTGGACTTTATTAATATTTTCAGAACAATTATCCAATTCTTTAATAATAACCTTCATAATTAACCTCAAAAGTATTACACATTTATAAGAATTTATGTATATAGTAATACTTTTTAATTATTTTTGATTAACTTTAATATTGATAAGGTACAAATTAGTATTTAAAACTTATCATTTGACGATAAAAGGTGATTTAATGGAAAAATTGTTAGATGTGGAAAATGTTTCTATTTCATTCATACAATATACAAAAGGTTTAAATCAACGTGATTTAAAGGTAATCACAGATCTAACATTAGATGTATCGGAAGGCGAAATATTAGCAGTTTTAGGTTCAAGCGGCTCTGGAAAAAGTCTGCTTGCACATGCAATATTTGGAATACTGCCAGAAAATGCAAATTTAAACGGAAAAATAAAATACAAAGGAAAAGAATTATCACAAAAAGACAAAGAAGAACTTAGAGGAGATAAAATAGCATTAATTCCCCAATCAGTAAACTTTTTAGATCCTTTAATGAAGATTTCAGACCAAGCGATAGGTCATACAGAAAACGATACTGAGAAAAAAGAAAAGAAAATAAAACAAAGAGAAATCTTTGAACATTATAACTTAGGCCCTGAAGTCGACGAAATGTACCCATTCCAACTGTCAGGAGGAATGGCAAGAAGAGTGCTCGTTTCAACCGCATTACTATCTGATCCAAAATTAGTTGTAGCAGACGAACCAACACCCGGACTTGATGAAAAAACAGTAAAAGAAACCTTAAATCACTTCAAACACATGAAAGAAGACGGAGTAGGAGTACTACTAATCACACACGACATCCACGCAGCACTCGAAATCGCAGACAGAATAGGAATATTCTACTCAGGATACG
>ONQL01000023.1 GCA_900319985.1 uncultured Methanobrevibacter sp.
AATTTCATCAAAGAGCATTTGGAAAGTAATACCCACATTTGTGCAATTCATCCATGACTTGTAGAAGTCATGGTATTCTTGCATTAATTAGATAAATTATTGGTATTTTTTACAAAAATTTTATCTATCATTTTTTTTTTTAAATCATGCATATTAATTACAAATATAAGACCATTTTTCCGTTTTTCTGATTTTAAAGGTGATTTTTGTTATTCTGTAGTAAAAAATTCCCCATCACCAGATCCATTTTTCATATCTGATAATTAAATTCAGCATTAATCAAATTGAATTAATTGAAATTACTTAAAATTTAATGATGCATGTATTGCAGTTACTGCAAGGTTTATAAAAATCAAGTTACTTTCTAACAATACAGTAAATAAGAATACTATTTTAAATATTATATAAATTTATTGAAAAAAAGTTTTACAAATTAATTGAAGAATGTCATGTTGTATTAATAAATTGTATATACAATTGCCCCATGACATTAAAAAAAATCTCACATTCGAGAATCAAATTTTCAATCCTATTTATTACAAAAGATATCATAACCTAAGTTATGATGAACAATAGGAAACAACAAAAAACACATACATATAGAGAATGGGACAATTATTGCTAAACAATAATATATCACTAACTTTTTATAAAATTTGTCATTTAACTCCCCTTGCTTACATAAAATTTCATAATCAAAACTTGTTGACCCATGTGATGGAACTGGTGCATTTCTCATATAGTGCAAGATAAAACCCTTTGAATTTTTCATTGCCTAACAAAGTCTTTACCAAATATTCACTTTGTTTTTTAATCAAATCAGAATAGTTTACAGTTTCATCATTATATTTTATTAGGACCATCATATTTTTTTTTTAAAAATTTCTATTGGAAGTTACATATGATTATTATAAATAGATAAAATAGTATTACTTAAAATCATTGGTGATATTTTTCAAAATCATGAAAAATTTCTTATTACATTTTAAATTATTTTTATTACAAAATCAAAATTTGAAGAAATCACCATTTTGAAATCACTTGATGTATATGTATTACTTCACTTACAACATTTCCCCAGAAACTCCCAAATTATCCAAATTTTATATATAAAGAGAACGTATATTTTATGTAATAATATTCAGTAAAAAAGAAAAGATACGAAGTATTTATATACTCACAAAATCAATAGTATAACAAGGGTTAGGTATTATAAATTTAGGGGGCAAAAAGCTTATGATCGAGGTTGATGAGCTAACGGACTACCTAGATGAATACTTAGAAGAAAAACAAGAGGTAAAAAACTTAACAGAGGAAACCGTACAAAAACAAACATTTAACATATCCAAATTCATCGAATACCTGGAACATGAGGGAATCGATGAGCTGAACAGCGGCAATGTTAAAAAACAATTAAGACATTATCGTAGATATTGTTTAAAAAAACGTGGGAATAAAAGAACAACAGTTAAAACATATATGATGAATATCTTGGAATTCATCAACTCTGAAGATGTTCAGGAAGAAATCCAGCATGAAACAATTAAAATGAAGGATATCATTGAAGTTAAAGCTGAAGATCCTGAAACTGCTAAAAAGAGAATAGAAAAAATCAGTTTAACACGACCGCAAAGTTCATTTTTCTTGGATACGATAGAACAAAGTGGAAATAAAAGAGATTATGCGATTTGCAGAACTTTCATCGATTCTGGCATGAGGCTTAAGGAACTGGTCCTTTTAAACAAAAGCGATATCCAGATTCCCATTGATGAAAATGGATTTTACATCCTGCCTGATGACACAAACGAATTTATTGAAGTCTATTTGCGTGCAGAAACCACAAAAGGTGAGTTGAAAGACCGTACAACTTTTATCACCTACGATACGCTGGTCAGTCTTAATGATATGATCTATGACCGCATCACAAAACTCAGAAAAAACACCAATGATGTATACCGGCCTGTGATTCAGAGAAATAAGGCTGCTGAAGAAGTGAATCGTGAAGAATTGTTCACAAACATTAAGGGCAATAGAATAGGAAAACGTGGAGTGCAGGATATTGTAAAAAAGTATGCACATATGAGCGATGAGAGAATAGCTGATGAAAATATTGACTGTCCTGTAAACTATGGAAAAAATGTCAGTGTGCATATTCTCAGACACACTGCCTTAAGCCATTATGCGGAAGTATTGACTGTTGCTGAAGTTCAAACAATTGCAGGACATTCCAACAGCCAAACAACAGATAAATATATCCATGTTGACAGAGAACAAATGAAATTGAAATTGAAGGCAAATAATTTCAAATTTAATTTGTAAAAAATTAATTTCATTTTTCCTTTATTCTTTTTTTCAATTTTAACAAAGTATAAATACTATTTTTGTAAAATATATAAAATAATATAGCTTTTTAAGATTTTTTTCTATTTTTATAAAAATTTTAATGATTTATATGATTTCAAGAAGAGTAGTATGGATTTTCGGAGTTACATTAATTTTAATTTCGATATTGGGCGTATGTTCTGCTGGCAATCAGCATAATACTTATGATATTCAGCAGGTTTTGGAAGAGACTAACGAATCAGACCTAACCGGGTGCTGTTCAGTTGCATTGCAATTAGAGGGAAACAACAGTATGTTTTCATTTAGAAGAGATGCCAATTTAACTGCAGATATATACATAGAAGAGATTGATTGGCATGGCATACCTGCAATAAAACAATATAAAACAACAGGAGACTATTTCTGTCAAGTTATAATCACTTCAAATGGATGGACTATCGGTTATGGAGGAATAGATGACGGTCCAGACAATGAAAAGATTGAGGAAATCACTTCTCATATGATTACAGACGACAACAGCATTTCTGATGAAAAATTAGCTCAAATTCAAAAAATCAAGGAACCTTACAAAATGGGACATCTCTTGATTAAGGCTCCTAATGGAAATTATGGTGTTGCCTTTGCAGATAATCATTTTAAAGGCAAATTAAATCCTGGACAATACATTGTAATTCCAAATAGGGAAAAATACATGGATAACGGCACCATGCCTTTGAATACAACAGATAAGGTTGCCGCTATGACTAAATTGGCTACATCTGATGTCTTTGGACTCACAAGAAGAGACATTACAACTTACAATTTCCATAATTCTCAGAATTCAACACATAATGTTAATGTAACTGACGCTTATCTTTCCAATGATGACGGATCAGCTCATGGATTGAATACCACAGGCCTTGTGGATAATGTATACTTTAATAAAACACTGTTTAAAGCTGAAAAAATTCCTATAGCTCCTAATTATACCTCTATGGGAACCATGGTTCTCAAGGAGTATACAGGTCATCTATCTATTATAACAATCGGTGCAATACTTGTAATTGTAGTAATACTTGTTGCAATACTGTTCTATGTTGTTTATGGGGCGGTAAGATCTGTAAGACATAGAGGTCGTAGGCGCTAAAATTTATTAAATTTCATAAAATTTAATAAAAAATAGCAAAAATTGAAGAAAATAATGTATTTCACTAGCTTGATATATATGGAGCTAGTGATTTATGGCATTTTATTAATATTACTTGAGTATTAGTGGTAAAATAAGTAGTAATTATACTTTCTGTAAATACAGAAGATATATAAAGTACTACTTTCCATATTTACAGAAATAAGGATAATACTACTATACTATTTATACATATATTACCATAATAAGTAAATATCTATTAATACCATTAGTACTAATCCTTCTATAATACCTATAATATCTATTTTTATATATTTCCATATAATATATATTTACTTATAATATACGGAAATATGTTTCCGACTATTGTAATATTACACTAACGAAAATTTTAGTAAAAATAAAGAATATATTAGCTTATTTTTTAATATATAGTTATATTATTACTTATTTAATATATTAGAGCATATAACAGTTAATTAAATTTAAATTACTAATGTCTGCAAATATATATCAAAAAATGAAGGCTGATGAGACGAAAAATTAATAAAATTTATTAAATTTTATAAAATTAATGACGTTGATCTTTTTCCAGCAACATTAATATCAGCATAATATATGCAAAACATCCTTAATTTAGATCACACCATATATATGTAATTGTATAAAAATGATATTTTTGCATTATGATTATTAAATTTTACAAAAATTGGGATAAATCTGGGCGATGAAAAAAGTTAACTTTGAAATTCACCAAGAAAAATTAAAAATAAAAAAAAGTTGTAGATGAGTTTCATCTACTTGATTACTTGTTGATTATGATAACAGTACTGTTCAATCCCAGCACTCTTGAATAATCGATTTTGTCTGCAATTTTATTTAGGAGACTTATGTTATCGAATTCCAGATTTTCATTTTCAATGACAGGATTGAAATCTATACCTGTATCCTTAATGGAAATCAGTATGTTTTCGCTGTTGTCCCTAACGATAACATCTATTGTATTTACATCTTCATTGGTGTTGATGATATTTACAAGCATTTCCTCAATTGCAAGGCTCACTACAGTACCTGTTTTGGAGTCTTTTATATAATCCTGGATTTGATGGGACAATTCTACAGCTTCCTCAATGCTGCTGTTTATTGTATGTTCAAATACGTTGTCGTCGTTGTGCTTGTTGATAAAGAATCCGGTATATTCTCCATTGCTCTTTTTGTTTATGTATCTGGAATATGCATAAATAAATAGGATAGTACCTAATTCAGCCAATGCAAATGAAATCCATATTCCGTTTCCTCCTATTGCAAATGACAATATGAATGCAAGTCCAATAGGCAGCACAAATCCTTCAAGAAGAGATATTATTGTGGACAATTTGTTTTTTTGTATTGCCTGGGAATAGAATGTATACAGGAATGTTATTGCGGTTCCGGCATAGCTTATGGCAAATATCCTCAATGCATTTAAAACAACAGGAACATGTTCAGGATTTTTAACGCTGTATAACATTAGCAGTGATTGAGGATAGACAATAAAGAGAACTGACAGTGCCAAACTGCTGGCCAAAACAATCTTGAGGGATTTTTTGATTACATAGTTGACTCCGGAGAAATCCTCTTCCTTAAAGTAAACAGATACAATCGGAGACATGGTCTGTGCTGTTCCAATCAGAAAGATATACAATATAAACAGACTGTTATAGCAGATGCTGAATGCAACAAGGCCTGCCTGTCCAAGATATATTCCAAGAAGAATATTTATTATGAACAGTTTCAATGTCAAATAAAGCTGTGTTGATGAGGATGAAAATCCTGAAGCCACAATCCGCTTAAGAAATCCGAAAAATTTTCCAGCTTTAAGTTTAATGAACTGCAATGTACGTTCCGGCTTGAAGAAGTAATATGAAATGAATACTGAACCCATGAGGTATCCTGTTGTTGTAGCCAATGCAGCGCCGCCAATGCCTAAGTTGAAAAACTTGATGTATATGAAGTCAAAAAGGATATTGATGATATTGGCCAACAGTATTGCTCTGAATGGGAGTGTTGGAATACCATCTGCCCTAATGAAATATGACATACTCATCATATAACATAAGAAAGGCATACCTATGATTACTGACACGAAAAACTGGGTAACGTCAGGAATCAAAGCCGGCTGTGATGAACATAGGAACTCTGCAATGGGATGTGAAAATATGCATCCGAAAACTGCAATCAGAATCCCTATCACTATAAGGGATATGAGCGCCACAGAAAAGTAGCTGTTACTTTTTTCCTCGTCAAATTCCGCCTTTGCAACTGAACAAAGAACGCTTCCGCCCAGTCCGATCATCCAGTATATTAGATTGACAAATGTGATGACCGGAGCTACAAGCTGAATTGCTGAAAGGTTTCCTGCACCAAGCAAAAAACTGACTATCAGTCCGTCGACAAAAAGGCATATGTTTCCTGCCATGGAAGTAAATAATGTCGGCAGGAAAAACTCGCTGAATTTACTTTTTAGGAGTTCATAATTACGTTCATACATTGGCTGACACCTCTATACGCTGAAGAAATCCAAATCGTTCAGGTACTTGATGAAATAGTATACATATTCCTCTGAAATGAAAGGCCATTTGATTCCTAGACGATACAATACCTGAACAGTGTATGCATTGTCAACCGGAATCCAGATTTTCTTAACCTTTCCTGAACCGATTGAAGTGATAAGACCTGATACACCTTCCTGTTTTGCCTTATCTGCCAGAGCTTCATCCAATGCGTTTTGATAGTCATCATCCTCTGAAGGTTCAATATCCAATTCCAAAGGTCTGATGATATCGATTATATCTCCAAAGCTGACATTGTGATAATCATATGGGTGGAAGACAGTACATTCCTTAGGAGTCTTGGACAATCCGATAATTGCCTTTGCAGTAACGTCAATAGGTGAAAATTCAACCCTGTTCATCAGCATTGAATAAGGCATCTTTCCGATTGTTACGAATGCCTTCAAACGGTTGATGAATCCATTTGAGTTGAAGTTGATTTGGAACTCGCTGTCTGAGCTTCTTGCCATCAGGTTACCTACACGCATGATTTTAACATCCAAATCATCATTGACAGCAGCCTCCAGAACTGCACGTTCTGCCAGGAATTTACTGCTCAGATACTGGTTGTCGACAGCTTGACCTATGAATAGGTCCTGTTCTGTAAATTCAACATCTGCCGGAGGATAATTGTTGACACTTTCACCTGCTATACTGTATGTTGATACCTGGACGTATTTCGCATTCTTCATTTTTGCAAACTTAAGTCCGTTGACTACGCCGCCGAGGTTTATGTCTTCAATGTCAGTTCCTGATGAGAAATGCTTTACATTAGCTGCACAGTTTATTACTGTTTCTATGTTTTCTGAAAGAAGCTTTTCAAAGTCCTCGAAGTTGGTAATGTCTCCTTCTATAATGTGCAGTCTTTCGTCAAATGTATCTTCATATTCATTTGAGAAGTAATAGTACAGCAGTGATTTCAATCTTTCAGCACCGCTTAACACTTTGTTTGCCCTTATGAAACAGTAAATATCTCCTGTTTCATTTTCCAATAATTCATGCAATACATGAATTCCTAAAAATCCGGTAGCACCGGTGAGGAGCACATCACCCAGGCTTTCATCTATTTCACCATTTGAAAGTGACTCGAGGTTGTTTTTGGAAAGAAGCCTGTTGATTTCTGTGTAGTCATATGCCATTTCTGATTTTTTCTCGAAACTTTCATCTGACAGTATGAATTCGGCCAGTGCCCTAGGTGTCGGGTTGGCAAAGACATCCCCATAATTGATGTTGTAATTCTGGTTAAGTGATTCCATTGTTATTTTGGTAACCAGAAGTGATGTTCCACCTATATCGAAGAAGCTGTCTGTTACGCTCACTTCGTCAAGACCAAGAATGTCTGCAAAGAGATTGGTGAAGAATGCCTCAACCTCATTTTCAGGTGCGACATATTCTGTAACAAGAACCGGTTCAGGCAGGTTTCTAAGGTCTGTCTTGCCGTTTACTGTTTGCGGCATTTCATCAAGTTCCATGTAGACTGTCGGAACCATATAGTATACCAATTTTTCGGCAAGTGAAGCTTTTAGCTCATCAATATCAATGGAATATCCGTTTTCTTCACGATTTTCATCTTTGTAGTCATCCTCAACAGTGAAATATGCACAAAGATGGTCATTGCCCTTGATCTTTTTAACGACAACAGCAACGGACTTGATTCCAGGGAATTTTGAAAGTCCGACTTCGATTTCACCTATTTCAATTCTCAAACCTCTAAGCTTGATTTGGTTGTCCATCCTTCCGAATACATAATAGTCACCGTCTTCAGTGACCTTGACAAAATCTCCTGAATGATAGAACCTGATTCCATTAATCACTTCATAGCTTTCGGCATTTTTCTCAGGACGATTCAGGTATTCCCTTGAAACACCTTTTCCTGCTATGTAGAGTTCCCCGATAACATTAGGAGGCAACGGATTGGAATCAAAGTCCATAACCATCTCGCGGACATTGAACATTTCCTTTCCGATGTGGATGTCCGGGCTATCAAGCAGGTGTCCGTTACAGTAGACTGTTGTTTCAGTTGGACCGTACATGTTGAAGAATTTTCCTTTGGAGTTTTTGCTGAGCAGATCATACAGCCTTGCAGAGAAAGGTTCTCCTGCATGAATATATACCTTGAATCCGTACATTGTCTCCTGCATGGCTTCGATTTCAAGATATTGAAGTAGACGTGAAGGTGTGGCAATGTATACATTGGCTCCTGTCCTGTGTATAAGGTCCATCATTTCAACAGGGTCCTTGTATTGTGTATCATTTGCAAATACCATCGGAACTCCATTCAATAAGGATCCCATAATTTCCTGCTGGAATACGTCAAAAGCAACGGTTGTTGTAGACAATACTTTATAATCCTCTTTTTCAAGATTTTGCACCAGCTCATATGTACATAGGTTTCTAGGGTCAGGATATACAAAGTTGGCAATGTTTCCGTGCTCAAGGATTACACCTTTCGGAAGTCCTGTGGAACCTGAAGTGTAGATGAGGTATGCCATATTGTTTGCATGAACATCAGGGTCCGGATTGGATGTGTCCTCCTCTTTTAAAAGTTCGTCTACATCCAACAGATTGTCTGCATAATCAGAAAGGTCAATGCCGTTCTTTTCGATCACATCATCGACAATGATGAATTTTGATTCGCTGTCTGTCAAAACATGTTCAACCCTTTCGGAAGGATATTCTGAATCTACCGGAATGAATGCCGCACCAGATTTAAGGATACCAAATATTGATGCCATGACGTTACTGTTCCTGTTCAGTATGAACATTACTCTGTCTTCAGGTCCGACACCCCTCTTGATAAGGCTGTGTGCAATTCTGTTGGCCTTTTCATTCAGTTGGGCATATGTGAACTCGCCGTCATCTGCATATAATATTGTCCTGTTAGGATGCAGTTCGACCTGATTTTCAAATATCTTGTTGAGCCTTTCCTCTTCAATCTCTTCATATTCAAGATCATCTACGCCCCAATCATCATTTTCAATGATTGATATGTCCTTCATCAGGGTATCCTGGGCAAATGTCTGGAACTTATTGAGGACAATCCTTATACTGTCAAGGAATGTGTTAATTATTTTTTCAGAGTACAGCTGGTCATTGTATTCACAGAATATTCTGTATCTGCCGTCAACTTCCACAACATTGATGCTGACCTTGAATTTCAATCCTTCATAGTCAATTGACTCCCTTTCGACTTTCATTCCACCCATTTCAATGTCTTCAATGATTTTTCCGTGGTATGCATAGAGTATCTCTGGGGTTATGTCGAATTCATTTGAAATCTCGGTTAAAGGATATGATGAGTATGCCAATACGTTCAGCCATTCCCCATTGATGTATTGCAGGTATTCGTCAAGTTTTGAATCCGAATTAAGTTTCAATGCCAAAGGCAATGTTTTAACCATCATCGCCAATGTCTTTTCCTGATTCGGATTGAACCTTCCGTTGGTAATTGTTGCAATCAATGTGTTGCGGTTAAATGCAAACTTGTTTAGGACAAATGAAGTTGCAGCCAAGAACAGGTTATTCTGGCTGATGTTTGATTTTGAACAGAATTCGTCAACGCTTTTTTTGTCAATGAAGATGTCTTCAACTGCAGCATTTCCCTCAGTTTCATCACCGTTGATGTCCTGTGGAATCAATGTTGCACTGTCAAATTCCTTAATCTTATTGGCAAAGAACAGTTTTGCTTCCTCATATAGGCTTGACTGCTGTGTCTTGATTTCATTCAATGAATATTCGAAACCGTCAAGCTCCTCAAGTTCATAGTCCCTTCCATCATATATGCTGGCTATCTCATCGAAGAGAATGTTTAGGGAGGTTCCGTCCAGTATTATATGGTGGAAATCTGCTAAAAGCATTGAATCGCCGACTATCCTGAATCTGAAAAGAGGTCCTTCATCCAGCTTGAAAGGTTTTACAAATTCATCCATATTAGCTTCATCAGACATCTCAATCAAATCGTCGACTTTAAGGCTGTCCCTTCTTTTCTGATATACCTCACCGTTTTCCATAACTATAACTGTCTTGAGGTATGGGTGATTTTCAATGGCTTTTACGATTGATGATTTCAGTCTGTCAGCATCAATACCTTCACTGAATTCCATTTTCTTTGGAAGGTTATATGCAGTGTTTTGTGAATCCTTGATGCAGTCGAAGTAAACTCCAAGCTGATTTGGAGTCAATGGATAAAGTTCCTGAACTTCGCTTGACTTGTCATCCTCAATCCTGATTTCGGATGCAATCTTTTCAATTGTCTTGTATTTCAGGATCTCAGTAACGTTCAGCTGTGCTTTAAGGTTGGAGTATATTGCTGAAGTCAGCTTGATGACAGTCAGGGATGTCAGTCCCACGCTGAACAAATCGGTGTTGACCCCAAATCCGTCAGTTCCAAGAATATCGCTGACCATATCAAAGAGTTTCTCTTCGATTTCAGTTCTTGGCTTGATGAATTCTTCAGCATCGATTTCAGGTTCGGGCAGGTTTTTAAAATCTGTTTTTCCGTTAGGTGTTTTTGGGAATTCATCCAATTGTGTGAAATATGAAGGCACCATATATTCAGGGATTGAATCGATAAGGTGCTGTTTTAAATCTTCAATATTTATATCGCCTGCAGCTGTGAAATATGCGCACAGGTGTTCGATTGAGTTGATTTTTTTCACCACAACTTTTGAAAGAGTTATGTTTTCATAGTTTGCAATTGCCCCTTCGATTTCGGACAGTTCAATTCTCAGGCCTCTAAGCTTGATTTGGGTATCGTTTCTTCCGTGAACATACAATTCGCCATTTGCATCCTTCTTACCTAAATCTCCGGTATTGTAGTATGGAATGCCGTTGAGTGTTAAGAATACCTTTTCGGTTTGTTCATCATTGTTGAGATATCCTCTTGCGATTCCAGCTCCTCCCACATATATTTCACCAGGAACATAGGCAGGCAGCTGATTTCCATCAATATCCATAATCTTGTCAACAACATTAAGCATTTTCCATCCTGCTGTGACTTCAGGTGAATCGATAAGCTTGTAGTGTGATGCAATTGTCACTTCAGTCGGTCCGTATGAGTTGTAGATGTCTGCACTTGTGTATTTTGACAACCTGTCATAGAGTACTGGAGGGAATCCCTCTCCCCCTACAATAATCACGTTGCAGTTTGCGACAACTTCCTGTATCTCTTCAAGTTGCAGGTATTCAAGCAATCTTGTTGGTGTTGAACCGAATCCTTCTGCATCAGTTTTTTTGAAAAGCTCAACTAGCTGCAACGGATCGATTGCCTCTTCATCATTTGCAAATACTACTGGAAGTCCGTTGAGTATTGTACCGAATATTTCCCTTAAAAATACGATGAATGATACTGTTGAAATTGAAATGAACTTGTTGCATCTGTGGTTCAGCTCGTAAATAGGAACGTTTTGCTTGACATTTGCAATATAGTTTGATATTCCTCTGTGGGTTATCATTACTCCTTTCGGTTTTCCTGTTGAACCTGAGGTATATATCAGGAAACATAGGTTATCCGGTGTAAGTTCAATTTCAGGATTTGTTTCATCGCTTTCACCGAGCAGTTCATCCACATCGATTCTGTTTTCACCATCATAATCAATTTCTGAGCTTGTAATTACAAATTTGGAATCACTGTCCTCTAAAATCTGGTTGATTCTGTTTACAGGATAATTCGGATCGATTGGAATGAATGCCGCACCTGCCTTGACAATACCAAGTACTGCAGCTATCAGGTCGCTGTTTCTTCTCATCATGAACATTATTCTGTCCTCTATGTTCACTCCTCTTTTGATTAGTGCATTTGCAATTCTGTTTGCCTTTCTGTTAAGCTCATCATATGTGAGTTCGCCGTCTTCGGCAACAAGTATTGTCTTTTCAGGGTTTTGGCAAGCTATTTCTTCAAATATCCTGTCGATGATTCCTTCATTTGCAAGCTCTATTTTAAAGTCCTCATCATATTCAAGCTCCCTTCGTATTGAGATGTCCTTAAGCAAAGCATCGCCTAAGCTAAACTTGTCAAGCAAAACATCCATTGACTCAAAGAAAGCTCCAATCAGCTCTTTTGAATAGAAAGATGTATCATAGCTTATATTCATGTTTGAGCTTTCGAAGTTGAATACGAATTTATAGTCTTTTTTATCATATCCCTCTACAAAGAAGAGTATTTCGCTTTCAAAGTTCAGTTTCCTGTTGTTCAGCAAAGGATAATTATGATAATCATCAAAGTTATTTTTGAAATCATTGAAATATTCTTCGACAGTCATTTCGGTGTTGAAATGATATCCGCAGGCCTGTTTATTGTATGAAATGAGAATGTCCTTTGAAAATGAAAACTTGGTTAGATTGAACAGGAATGCCGCAAGCAATACCTTGTCATTCGGCAAATTGTATTGTTTTGACAGACAGTTCAGTTTGTCCATATCCAATTCTTGGGACATTGATGTGAAGACAACTTTATCTCCATTGATGTCAGGAGATATTGCTGTTGAGTTGTCAAATGAATTGATTAGATTATTGTAGTAGTTTTCAGCCTTAAAGAAGTCGCATATATCAATGTCATATTCCTCGCATTTTTTGGAGGAATCCTCAATTACCTGCTTTGCCAAATCCTTCAGGCCTTCAGCGATTGCTTCAATTTCATTATAGTTGAAGCATGACTTGTCATATTCAATGAATATTGACTGTAATCCGTTTTTGTCAGAATAATTTTTGTTTATTCTAAAGTGAAGCGGGAATTTAATGTCCTTTTGGAGAGTCAGGAATTTTGAATCCTGGTCAGTTGAATTTGACACGATTGAAATCATTGAAATGCAGTCTGGGTCTATATTTTCATTCCTTAAATCTGTTGTATACTCGCTGAACTGCAGTTTTGCATGGCCCAGGCCCTCTTTTAGAACTGATTTGGAATATTGGAGAAGTTCATCGAAGGTCATGTTCTCATCATATGCCAATCTTAAAGGGATGGTGTTTACAAACATTCCGAGTGCATCTTCCTGTCCGAAATATCTTCCATGAACTGAAGTGTTCATTACAATGTCTTTGAATGACTTATTGTCCTTTTTGGACTTTGCAAAGTATAGGAAGTTAAGGGCAAGTGAAGTTACAAAAGGCGAATAGTCGAATTTTGGAATCTGCTCCAGTAAAACTTCGTAAAACCCAAGTTCGGACTTGTCGAATGAATACCAGTCCTGCGAATAATCTTTCAGACTGTCCAGCCAGTATTTCTTGTCTTCATCGGCTTCGTTTGAGTTGAGATATTCGAGTTCGCTGTCCACATATGTCTCATATGAGTATTGCTTAGGAACGTATTCCTCACCATTTTCAGCACATTCAATGTATCTTTCAATTTCGCGAGGAATCAGAGAGAATAGTGATGTGCCGTCCAGCAGTATGTGCTGTACAACTCCGATAAGCACGGCTGAAGATTCTGTCTTCAATATTGCCCATTTGTATAATGGGGAATCGAAGATATCTTCGAAAGGATTTTCCAGATAATCGACGATGAATCCGTCCAGTTCATCATCGGACATTTCAAATGTTTCTATATCTACTTCAAAATCATCATAATATTGTTTAAAATCCCCGTTTCCATTGTCCTTAATTTTCAGGTTCAAATGATTTTTGGAAATGCTTTCTATCGCTAGCTTTACGTTTTCAAAAGCATTCAAGTCATAATCTTTTCTGAATTTAAGGTAAAATGAATCGTTGTTTGGATTGTTTATTTCCGAAAACAACAGCATTTTTTGCGAGGATGACAAATCAAAACAAACCATATTATCACCTAAATTACTATTATGTATAGTTTGTTTTTCTTCATTAAAAAAATATATTATTTTTTTTTTTCGATATTTTGCAGATATTTTGTATGAATATTAAAAAAAACAAAAGTGAATAAAAGATTAAAAAAGATAGTTATAAAAACTATCCTCTTTTTGTATTGAATTCATCTTTTGATTTGATTCCGACCAGTGATGCGAATATTGCAAGAACACACGCTACGGTACATATTCCGCATATTATCTGGGATGACTGAACAATCATGGATGCATACTGAGGGGCCAGCTCAAGGTTGCCCATTACCCATGCAAATACCAATGTCAAAAGCCCAAGACTCATTGTCTGGCCGATTGTTCTCATGGTTGCCTGTGAAGCTGATGCAGTCGGAGCATCCTTTGGAGGAACGGAACTCATGATTGCGTTCATGTTTGGACTGGAAAACAGTCCCATTCCTATACCCTGGAGAATCATTGCAAGCACTACAAGGTACAGAGGTGTGCTTCCGTTCAGGAATGTCAATATCAGAAGAGCCACTGTTGCAATTCCCATTCCCAAAGCAGCCAGCTTTTGAGGATGTACCTTATCTGAAAGCTTACCTGCATTAGGTGCCATGATTGCCATAAGTATTGGTGTAATAATCAATATCAGACCTGACATCTGGGCATCCCACCCCCTTACATATTGGAAATGATAATTGAGGATTGTTGTAACCACCATTACCGCAATGTAGCTGCATAGTGCAGCTATATTGGAGGATGTGAATTTCGCATTCCTGAACAGGTTCATGTTGAATACAGGTGATTTTTGCCTTAGCTCATAGGCACCGAATATTATCAGAAGTACTATTCCCAAAATTGTTATAATCAGTCCTGTCTGTGTGTTCAGGGTTGTGAATCCGTAGATGAATGCCAGAATTCCGATTCCGTAAATCACAGATCCGACCTTGTCGATTTTGTCCTTTTCATATGTTTTCCACTCCTGTGGGATTTTGAAAATCATCAGTATTATGCACAATACCAGGAACGGAACTACAAAGTAAAACATTGACCTCCATCCGAGGTTATGCACCAGAAATCCGCAGATTACCGGTGAAAGTGATGTGGCCAAATATACTCCTGTTACTGTAAATCCCAATGCTTTTCCTCTGTTTTGCGGTTTGACCGCCTGCACTACCATTGCCATTGCAGATACATTCAGGAATGCAACCCCTGCACCCTGAAGTATTCTGAAAATCAGAAATGTTTCTGTTGAAATTGAAAGGCATGCTCCGATTGAAGCTATCAGATATACGATTACTCCTGCAAGCAGTGATTTCTTGACTCCGAACTTACCTGAAATCTGTCCTGCCGGAACTGTAAAAACGGCCACGACCAGGAAAAATATTGTAGGCACCCAGTTCTGGATGACGTTGTTCATTGCAAACTCCTGTGCAATGGCCGGCACTCCTATTATGATACCATTTGACAAAAACACTGCAAAAAATGATGTGATAAATGATATCAATACTACATATGTTTCAAATTCAATTTTCATAATAACACTCTCGCTAATTATCTTCTATAAGTTTCATGCCGTTATAGGCTATTTCAGCTATTCTTTTCTTAAGCTCCTCGTCTTCATCACTTATTCCTACTTCCTTTTCCCATTCCTTTGAAATTCTTCTGTATTTGGGAACAAGCTTTGATCCCTTGTCTGTGGTATTGAGCATGTATTTGCGTCTGTTGTCTGGATTTACTTCACGTTTTATGTAACCCTCATCCTCAAACTTCTTCAGTACCTTTGCAATATTTCCCTTGCTCTGGCAGAACATGTCCACCAGGTCGTCCTGTGAGCAGTTTGGATTGTCATATATGAAAATGATATATCTCACGTCATGGCCGAAATCGATGTTTGAAAATTTGGATTTCATGTATTTCTGCTGATTTAATGAAATATTATGTATCCATGCAATGAAAGGGGATTTGTCCTTGATTCCTTGAAAGCTTTCATCATCCATACATTTCACCTGATTTTATTTTGTAGGGCATAGAATATAAATGTTTCTTTTGAAACAGTTACTTTTGAAACAATAAAATTTTATTCTATAAAAGTCAATGTAATATCAATGTCACTAAACATAATATCAATTTTTCTAATAGCTGTTGCACTTGCAATGGATGCATTCAGTGTATCTCTGACCAAAGGGTTCACGCAAAAAAACTTAAGGACTATTGAAAAAATATACTATGGACTCTTTTTTGGTGGATTTCAGTTCATAATGCCAATATTTGGCTATTACTGCGTCAGCACAATATCCGATTTTATACAGTCATTCGCATCAGTGATAGCATTCGTGCTGCTTGTTGCAATCGGACTCAACATGATTCGGGAAAGCCTCTCCGGAGACGATGAGGAAATAACAGACAACTTTTCATTCAAGGAAGTTACATTGCTTGCAGTAGCTACAAGTATCGATGCATTTGCTGTAGGAATTACCTTTGCCCTAATGGATTATCCAATCATTCTTTCATCTGCCATAATAGGTGTGGTTGCATTTGCATTCAGCGTATGCGGCATATACATAGGAAGGAAACTGGGTGACTGGCTGGGTGATAAGTTCCAGATATTGGGCGGTGTAATCCTGATACTGATTGGAATCAAAATACTTTTGGGATTTTAGAACTTAAAGAAAAAGATTGTTATTTTAAATATGTCAATTAATTAATTTATCAAAAGAAATTCCACAGTTAAACCTTTTAATTATAATATTATACTTATTTAAATGAGGTATCTTGATTACAGGAGATTTTTTCTTCATTAAACCCTTGTATAAATCCTCATATTGACCTATATATGAACATTTCAAAGAATTTATTCCAAATTTCGACTCATTAATGACATTAACAATATGATTGCTGGTATGCTCCATCTTACGTTTGATTACTTCTGGATGTCTTTTACCTTTAGACAATTCACAGATATGAATGTCAACTCCATCAACTGACAGACAAAGAATTATTCTGTCTGCCGAATTATCCAAATGTTTAGACAGGCAATTTTCAATCTCATCGCCATCCAAAATAATATTGTCATTGGGAACATCAACTACTCTGCAATTGTTTTCCCTGCAATCATTAACAAATATCTTATCAATATTTGAACAATCAGAATAGTATTTGTAAAGGTAATTTTTAAGCAATCAACAACCTCCCATGGAATCTATAATTTCTACTGATTCATCATATAGTTCATCAGTGATTTTGGAGAAATTCTCATCAATGAAGCCTGTTTTATTAATGTCTATTAATTCAGGAATATATTGATAATCGCAGTCCTTTTTGAAGTTGTAAATTGCAATTTCAGAAGGATTTAAAATGTTTTCTTTAGAATAGTTTAAATCATCTAATTTTTTGCTGTCTACCTCTCCCAATCTGATGAAATTATTGAACTGCTCGAGCATATAATCACTATGAGTATTTAAAATAATGTTTAACCCATTGTTAACTAATTTCACCAGGTATTTGACAAGTATCCTTTGGTTTTTTGGATGCAAATGATTTTCGGGTTCTTCAATAATTAAAGTGTCATTAATTTGAGATACGTCAGCAAGATATTTGATTAATGGAGCCAGCTCTTTTATTGATGATGAGATTGAATCAAATGAAAATTCGACATTATTTTTTAAATCAATGAATTTTATTCTTGAATAATCCTCCTTGAATTCCAGCACACCACCAAAAATTTCCTTGCTCATCTCAATTGCAATATCTTTATAAAAACCTTCGCCAATATTATTATTTTTTAATAGCAATGCCATTAACTCCTTATTGATTTTTGATGATTTGCCTTCTCCATTGATTTCACGGGAAAGTATTGAATTTAAATTATATGCTATTGTATAGCTTGAAGTTGGAAGATAATATGAATTATCAGTTAGGCTATGAATAACAATCTCTGAAATAATGCCGTAGATAATGGATGGAATGAATCTATTTTTAATTCTGGTCAGGTTCAAGGCAACGGGATTCAGCGATATTAGCACATTGCCGTTTGTTCTGGATATGCTCAATATCAACTTTCGGTTTTTTCTGTCGATTTCATCAAAACCCATAATGGTATTAATCGAGAAATTTTCTATAATTAAATTGCCATTATCATTCATTAAACAAATGTCATTGAACTTTAAATTAAATGATTCATTGGTTATGATATTATTTAAATCATTTAAAGAAATATTGAAATTGTCTTTCAGTTTGGCTTCAACCGAGTCTCTGTAATATCTCCCAATACCATCAAATATCAGCTGATCAAATTTGTCTTTGGGAAATTCAAATGAAACTTCGGAAAATTCACTGCTGGAATCAAGATAGTCGATGAATTCTCTGTTGAATTCATTATACAATTCCTCATTATTTTCAATCAAATATTCCAAGGGGGTCATGGTCAAATTAATTTGAGATTTTGAGGAATTTTTATTAAAGGGATTTAGCAGGGTATGAATCAAAAGTGCAGAATACGATTTTCCTGAACTGTTGGGTCCAACAAAGATTGTTAAAGGAGCAATGTCAATATCTGCTTTTTTTATAGGGCCGAAATTTCTAATTTTCATGTTCATTCTTAACCACCAGTATTTGTCTTAAAAGTAATACTAATTATAAATTTTGTAATATTTAAATTTTTTCATCAAACCGATATGAATAATCCAAATTAAATTTAACAATATGACAAGGATTCAATTCTTGCATAATAATTGATACTTATAATATATAAAATTTTAGATTATTAACTCAGAACAATTTTTCAAACTCAGACAACTTTTTCTTTGATAATAAAAATAAGATATAATTGAATTTAAAAATAGATAAAAACGATTTAAATTAAGAATTGATGGTTAAATTATGTTGAATAAGAACAAAATTTTTGATACAACCTATGGGTTTCAGTCCATATTTTCATTGTATGACCTGAACTGGCTTATGAAATAATTGAGTTCCTCTTCAATTTGAAACAGCGAAAGGGTAGGCTTGTAGTTAAGAAGGGTATTTAAGGCAATCAGCAGTGGAATGGCCTCACCTATATGGATGTTTGAAAACACAAGGTCCTGATATGTAATCTGGAAGTTTCCGTTTGCATGCTCATCTATTTTCAGACCTGGAGGTATGAAATTGATCTGCTCTTTTTCAATCAGCTCCTCAAGGACTTTTGTGCCATCCGTGATGTCTTCAAATTCAATCTTTTCCTTGCTTAAAATTGGTGTTATGAAATCGAATTCGATATCATAGTCGTATTTGGAATAGCCCTGTCTGAAATAGTTGTCTACCATCAGATAGTTGATATACAGTTCATGGTTCTGAATGCCATATCTCTTGTTGTTCAAAATGAATTCCATATATAAGATATAGTAAAAAATAGTATAAAAAAATAGCCACTATTGGCTATTTGAATTTGAGTTTTCATCATGGGAATATTTCTTGATTGAAATCTTTTTGAATTCCCTGATGAAGAGTTTCGCCCAGATGTAACCTACGGTTCCTCCAACGAAACATCCGAACACAACACCTCCGTAAATTCCCGGAAGACCCCATCCGAAAATGAAACAGAATAGGTATGCAAACACTGTTTCAAGAATCAAAGACCTGAGAAGGGTAATAAGAAGGGAGTACATACCTTTCCCAACGCCCTGAAACATCATGGATGACATTATACCGTGAGGAATTGCCAGAACAAAGAGGCTCAAAACGGATATTGCTGTTGCAATTTCGGAAGCCATTCCTGCACTTGCCTGTGTATATGAAAACATTCCAGCTATTTGAGAGGAGAATATGAACATCAATGCTCCCAGAAGTATTGATACTGCAAAACCTATTTTGATTGAATAGGAATGCGCAGTCTGCAGGTTCTTGTAGTTGTGAGCACCATATGCAACACCGCAGACTGTCAGAACAGCTGTACCTATACCAATCAAAGGAATCATTGCCAGCTGCACTATTCTCATGGATGCGGTATATACAGCCACCGCAGTGGTTCCCGCTGCGATTACAAGCATACTGTTGATCAGTATTGCCAGAGCTGAAAATACGATTGTTTCCAATGTTGAAGGAACTGCAACCTGCAGGGTATCAATCATTATTCTGCTTGAGTAACTGAAGTTTTTAGGACTTAAATCTAAAAACAGGTCCTTTCTTCCCCAAATCCAGTAGCTCATTACCGCACAGGACATTATTGCTGATACTACAGTTGCCCATGCAGCACCAGAAATTCCAAGGTTCAATACATAAATGAAAATCGGATCGAGAATGATGTTGAGGATAGCTGTTACTGCAATCGCAATTGTTGCCCTTCTCATGTCTCCTTCGGATCTGAATATTGCTGATGCAACACCTGAGTAAACGAACACTATCAGAAATCCGAATATGATGTAGCTGTAGTCCATTGCATACTGGATGGTATCGCCGGCACCCATAAACTGAAGGATTGGCACCATGAACGCTTCAATAATAATTGTAAATATTAAAGATACTATGACTGACAAAACGATTGCGTGCAAAGCTGCATTGTTTGCCTCTGCATGTTTTTTAGCCCCTATGTTTCTTGCAATAAGTGAATTAGCACCTGCACCGATTCCGTTACCGAGTCCGACCAGCACCATAAAAAGTGGTGTGATAAATCCTACGGCCGCAAGAGCGTCTGCACCAAGTCCTGCAACCCAAATACTGTCTGCTATATTGTAAAGCATGATCAATAGCATGGAAACCATCATCGGAATGGCCAATTTGACAATTGCCTTTTTCGGGTCTCCTGTAATCATTTGAATATTGCTTTGTTTATTTTTACTCATTCCTATTCTCCTCATTCATTTCTATTGTCCTGACGGCAATATCCTTCAGGACTTTTTTTAATGTTATTTCGTCAATCAGATAATCGTTAAATACCTCATCTTCCCATATGTTCAGCACATCAATGCCCTTTTTGATTATTTCTTCACCTTTGGGGGTAAGGGATATCTTGTTTTGGCGTCTGTTCTTTTCATCGATTTCCCTTATTATCAATTCCTTTTCTTCCAGTTTCCTGATGGATCTTGCAACGGCGCCTTTGTTGAAATTGCATCTGGAAGCTATTTTTTCCTGATTGAGATTGTTCTGGTGTGATATTTCAAACAAAAGCATGAGCTGTGTGGAATTGATGTCCAAATTCTTCAGCTGATGGTTAAGATAGATTTCCTGTGCTCTTGAAATCATTGATATAAGTTTGCCGATAGGAAACTGTGAAGCATCCATCTTTTTAAATTCTTCAAGAGACATTTCTACTCCTGGTTGATAAAATCAGTCATTTTGTCTTCAAACAAATCCTTTTTGACTTCCTTGGTTGTAAGGGCCAATGTTGCTTCTGGCTTGACGTTTGTATATTTTTCCATCTGTTCGAATGTTGATTCGAAACCGCCTGAACCTGCGGTTGAAAAGAATTTTACGTTTTTAAATTTGCCTTCATTCTGTTTGATATATGAAATCAGTGGACTTGCTGCTTTTGAAGCCCATACCGGTGCTCCTAGATATACGATGTCATAGTCTTCAGGGTCATATTTCAACGCATCAATGTCGATTATTTTTTCCTGAATTGCATGCTTTCCGGCTCTTGCATATCCGAGCTTTCCCTGATAATTTACATGAGGTATGATTTCCTCAATATCTGAATCTGTTCTGCTTGCGATGCTTTTTGCAAGTTTTTCTGTAATGTTAGTTCTTGAATAATATGCTACGAGTGATTTCATACATAGTATTAATACTTCATCATATATAAACTGTTGCATTGACAACTATTGCACTTGCAACAATTTAAAGTAAATTTTTCCTTTCGATGAAAAAAAGAGGATGTGACGCAAAATTTTTAATCAAATTTTGTGTTTATGATTTTTTTATATTTTTTCTTATTATTTAGTTGTTTTTCTTGTTTATTTCATTGTATA
>ONQL01000027.1 GCA_900319985.1 uncultured Methanobrevibacter sp.
TCAACACGTGCATTCTGAAGAATCTGTTTTAAAAGACAGAAAAATAGATGAACAAACAGCAATTAGAAACTTCAGATATTTAGATGAGTTGATTCACAGCGGAGTAAAAGAGATTGTTTTAGACTCTGATATTGTATTGGATCCTGACGAAAAATCACAATATTTGAATGGAATTAAACTTGATGCAGATGACTTAGCTATTGACGGAAACGGACATGCAATAGATGCACAGGGATTAACACGAATATTTTTCTGCACAGGAAAAAATATTATTATTAAAAACATTATTTTAAAAAATGGATTTACAATAGAAAATGGTGGAGCAATAAACAATGAGGGTGAGTTAACCATAACCGAATCCACACTAACAGAAAACACCACAAAAAATGGTGATGGTGGAGCAATAAACAATGAGGGTGAGTTAACCATAACTGAATCCACACTAACAGAAAACACCGCAAAGTATGGTGGAGCAATACACAACAATGGTGAGTTAACCATAACCAAATCCACACTAACAGGAAACACCGCACACAGGTATGGTGGAGCAATACACAACAATAAGGGTGGTGAGTTAACCATAACCAAATCCACACTCAACAACAACATCGTAGAAGTGTCTGGTGGAGCAATACACAACAATAAGGGTGGTGAGTTAACCATAACCGAATCCACACTCAACAACAACACCGCACACTGGAAGGGTGGAGCAATATACAACAATGAGGGTGAGTTAACCATAACCGAATCCACACTCAACAACAACACCGCACAAAGGGATGGTGGAGCAATACACAATCTTGATGAAAAGTCATTTAAAATTAAAGACTGTAAATTAGATAATAATATACCAAATAATTATTAAGATTTCATAAATAGTTAATAAAGAGAGATTAAATCAATATAATCATCCTATATAATTATGTGGAATACCATTTATCTACATTAACTCTTTTAGTTTGATTTTCACTAGCTATTTTTTCATAACCTCCAGTAAACGCCACTACACAATCATCATGAATAGCTTCATTAGGATATACAGTTATTTTTTCTAAAAATTCCATGACCCATTTTTTCGTAACCCCTGTTCTATCCTTTCCAACCAGGAAAATTCCATCCAATTGAATATCTGCTGAAACTCTTCTTGCACGGCCTACTTTGTTCTCTCTTGAGTTACCAGTACCGGTGGTGAACTTTCTTCTTGTTAACTCATCAATTATTAATAATCCGAAGTTTTTACCTGTGCTCGCGTCGAGTTCAATATACTGTACATCTGACTTGTCACGTGCTGCAGTATTGATAATTTCATTGATCAAGTTTCGTGACTCAAGCTGAAATTCATATGAATCATCCTGCAGTAAAATCTGGATTACTACCTTTAAGTTTATCATCGTTTAATACTTCAGTTGCAGCAAGATTCCAGTATCTGATAACTCTAACGATTGGTATTTTCATGTATTCATTATATGAGATTAGGTGGAAGTCTGATTCATCAAATAGCTGACCTTTAACACTGGCATACCAGTTACCTTTCATTAACTGTTCCCTTGTGACTCTATCAAGTCCCATAGGATATTTTTCATAGTCTTTTCTATCCAAAGAGATATTATCCAATAGTTGAAGCTGATGAATCTTATCTGTTCATTATTTAGGTTTAATAAGCGATTAATTTCATGCACATTATTTACAAAAAGTTAATACATTAGTTTTATCAATTCTATTTTTCAAAATTCCATAATAATCATCAGGTTTGCATCTTCCTCATGATTAGATTATTTATAATTTTATTTATATAAAATAAGTAATGGAATTTATGGGAATAGAAAATAGTTAATTATTATTAGTTCTAAAAAAGTAGTGTAGAGAGACCATAAGTATGACAACTATCACATGAGTTTTCATATAATAACCTCAATTAATTTTAATTAATACTATTTTACTCTTTTAATTTATATATAAATAGCTATTAATTTTAATTGATTAAGAATCATTCAAGGATTTTTTTATCTTACGATGCATACCCCAATATTCATTCGCTAGAAAGTTCAGATAATTAGTTGTAAAAATACTACGAGAAAGCGTGTATGTACAAAACAACATATGTTGAAAGCATCTGAAAACTTTTATCATTCAAAATCAATGATATACCATTCAGGATGTTTTTTTAGAGATTTGCAGCAGACTCTTTAATTAATTTTTGATAATTTTCAAACCAACCTCATTACATATTTTTGGAAGATTTCTAATAATGTTTATGTAATGGTTTTGTTTCGATACATCTAAATCATACCAATCTACCAAATAAGGACTGGTTTTTTCTTCGTTGTCATTTTTGGAACCATAATTCCAGCCTAATGAAAATTTAATTTTGCACCATTCTTCATGTTGTCTACTAGCTAAATCTCTTTCATCTACACCAAATTCAAGTATGGGTTTGCGGTCATCACTGAGATCTTTAATGGAATATCCTCTTTTAGATAGTGTTTTTATCAGATTATTGGTCTGGATGAAGTTAATATATCTGTTATTTCCAGAGAAATCCCCAGTTTGCAGAAGGCTAAATTCATCATCTTGATATTTTATGATTTCAAGACAAAGCAATGAAATTTTATTTTTTACAATTTTAAAGCCACATGACTCAACAAGGGAAGGTATTTCTTTAACAAGGTCAATATCATATTGTTGGATTTCCGGGGACAGCTCATCCCATGGAACGAGACAATCATGTATTAAATTATCATTATCCCGGACTTCCCCATAAGTCCATCCCTGACTGATTTTTTCCTCACACCACCGTTCATGTTCGCAGATAGCCAAATCAAGAGTTTCATCATCGGAAAAGTTAGTTATTGCTTCGCGTTCATCAGATAATTCTGCAATTTCACAACCAATAAAGTTTAATTTCTTGGGAATTGATTCCGCTTGTCTGATATTTGCCATAATCAGTTGGGAAGACAGTTCCTCAAATGGAGTTAACCATTCATATCTTTGTTTAGTCCACTCGTTAACTTCGCCTTTGGATTTTTCTTCTTCATATTGGGCGGTTACAGAGTCGATGTATGATTGGTGTAATTGATTTGCCAATTTTTCAACGGTTCTAATTGATGTGTTGGCCGGTTGAATCTCTGATTTTAGAATGTCTCTCAAATTGTTTTCATCTTTTTCAACAGAGTATCTATCGAAGATTCGGATTCCTCTTAAAAAACATGTTTCAACATTTAAACTATGACGAATAAACTCTTCTTTATATTTTGAATGATTAAAGCCGAAAGCATTTTTCAAAATATATTCAATATCCAGATTTTTATCGCTTATTTCAATGGTGCTGATGTATGATTTCGCAAAGGAATTACTGGCTTCTCCATTATCATGTTGAATTTCATCACATAGAATTAATAAAAATGCAAGGGGATGAGATTGGATGAATAATGACCCTAAATTAAACGGGTTACGTTGTAATATATTTCTGTAATAATTATGCAATAAAATAGCTGATGCACTGTCAACAACAGGATAGAAGAAAAAGTCATGATTTTTTCTATACTTCTGTATTAAATAACCATAAAAATTTAAAGTTAAAACTGAAGAAACGAATCCATGATCAATAAATTCATTTTCTTCCATATAATCAACGAAATTGTCTAAATGATTAGTCAATAATCTCATTTGTTCATTATTAAATCTAAAATTCTCTGATATTCTATGAGCCATGACTTCAGTGGGCTTAAATAAATCTAAAAATTTTGAATTGTAATAATGTGAACGATAATTATCAGCAAAATCATAATTTATTTTGGGAATGAAGTTTGATTCATCAATGTCTGCCAGATTAATGTGGTTAAGTTCATCATAGTTTTCAAAAACAGAATTAATTTCATCTGTCATTCTTTTCTTTAATGGTTTGGATAGCAATTCAACCGGCATGGCCAAGTCAAATAAAAGCGAAGTGATTCCCCAGCGATATAGAAATTCTTCATTAGAAAATTCATTGTCCATATCTTTATAGTATTTTTTATATGGGCTTGAAAGCACATATTCCTTAAAGACATCCCTATATGAATTATTCTGTGAATAAATTGCCAAACCCATAATGAAAACGTTTACTGAATGTATAGGCACGCTAAAATTAATATTCACTTTATTTTCATATTTTAAGAATAATTCAATGATATCCAATATGATGTTGGGTTCAATATTATTATCACCATAACGTCCTGCGGAGGATTTATCTTCAGAAGTTATTTGATAAATGCCGAAAAATATTTCATAAACCCTGATAGCATTGAAAACACTACTATAATCTAAAAACATATCAATTGATGATTTTAAAAGACCTTTATAATTATGGCCATTTCTATAATCGTCATATAGTTCAATATCATTAAAGAAATTATCAATATACTTTTTTAAATTATTGTTTTCCACTATATCACCTCATCAACATGATAACTGAAATTCCTAATTATTCTTTATAATTTTTAAACCAATGGAATCAAAAAGATATGGAATATTTTTAACAGAATCCATGTCATATTGTTGAATTATTGAATCCAGTTCATCCCATGGAACCAAAAACGGAGTTTTACGGGTTTTTTCACTTTTTTCTTTTCCATATTGCCATCCCTGAGTGATTTTTTCCTGGCACCAATATTCGTGCTTTAAACTGGCGATAGCAATAATTTCCTCTTTGGAAAACTCCAGGAATCCTTTTCTTTCATCAGTTTTATAAGTGATGTCATAACCGAGTGCAGAGAATATTTTAGAAATCAGCATTGCCTCACCAATTGCATTCATTTTTAAGTCAGATGGCAGATTTTCAAACTCCAATGATTCTTCATTGGTATTCATATGAATTTTGGAAGCAATCTTTTCCAACACATCCATTGATAACTTATTTGATGAATCATTATTTGATTTCAAAGTTTCCGTCATTGAATTATTGGAATTGACATCAATATATAATCCTTTCTTAAAAACACTGCACAGGTCTAAGATTTCGTCTAGATTCAATTCATTTGAAAATCCAAAACCATAAGAAGTGCTTTTAATATTGTATGCTGCATTAAAACTATTATTGTCAACTTCGACATCTATAATATTGTTCACATTATTATCGACAATCGTTTCGGGCTTTTTATAAAACTCTAGAATATTGTCGCATAATATTAATAAGTAAGTTAAAGGTGACTCGGATGGATGAAGCTTTTTTAAGTAAAACGGACTGTTCTGTAAAAAGTAAGGATAATAATTATGCAAAAATATTGCGGATGCACAATCTAAAATAGGATAAAAGAAAAAGCTATAATCTTTTCTATATCTTTGAATTTGATAGGAATATGAATTCAGAATCAATAATGCTGAGGAAAATCCATGTTCATCAAATTCAGTGTTTTTCATAAAATCTGAAAAATTATTCAGTTCAGTGGTGAGCTGATTTAATTCTAATCCAGGAAAATCAAGGTATAATTTGTGGGCAAGCAGATTAATAGGATTATATAAATCCAGGAATTTACTTTCAGCATAAACTTCATTATATTTATCTGCAAAATCATAAGGATTTAATTTGTAAATACTGTTCAAATCAGTATTTCTTATTGAATTAAATTTGTCATGTATTGAATTTTTTGTTCTATGGTCAATCATTTCTAATGGATAGTATATGTCATGCATTAATGAAGTTATTCCCCAGCGATATAAGAATTCCTCATGAGACAAATCATAATTCATATCTTTATAGTATTTTTCATATGGGCTTGAAAGCACATATTCCTCAAAGAAATCCCTATATGAATTATTCTGTGAATAAATTGCCAAACCCATAATGAAAACGTTTACTGAATGAATAAACAGATTTTTTTGTTTATCTAGTTTATCATGATTTTCTTCAAAATATTCTTTTATTATCTTTATAAACTCAAAAATATCATTATCCTCATTTAAAATGGAGTTGCAAATTCCTCTAGATTTATCTTCTGAAGTAATCTGATAAATTTCAAAAAAAATCTTAAAAACTTCAAATGCACTATAGTAATTATTATTGTCTAAAAATACATCAATAGAGGATTTTAATATGCTTTTATAATGATGTCCATTGCGATAATCATCATATAACTCTAATTTATCAAAGAAATCATCTAAATATTGCAAAATACTTTGGGAATTAATGCTGGAATACAAAACATCATATTCTATGGCATCATCCAACAATCTTTCTTTAGGATTTTCCGGCTCAATTCTTTTAGAAACTTCAGGTTTAATTTCAAAAGGTTCAACACTTCGTTCGGCTCCAGAACTATTTGAATCAACATCATGTTCCTTAACTTTTTCAACCTCAATTTTTGGTATTTCTGCCTTATTGAAAGCTTTGAAACATTCTGAAAGATAATCTTTTTCCTCGAAAAGATATTTCATTATAGCATGTTTACTGCTCAATCGTAATTTTAAACCTGGAGGCAAAGGGGTTTCTTCAAAATAAATGGGAACGATGTCAATTTTTTCATTTAAAGCCAATTTAATTTCATCCTGCACATTATTTGATGCCATTGAATTTTTTGAAATAAAAACAACAAGCAAAGAGCAATCCATTAATGCCAACGCAATCTCATCATCCCATTCCTGACCTGGAGTTAAACCCTGATCATACCAAACAGGATAACCTTCATCATGAAACTTTTTAATTTCTGGGAATACTATTTCAGCATCCAAATGAGCATAACTTATGAAAATATACTTCTCATCACCTTCATAAGCGGGAAAAGGCCTTTCTATCGCATCTGATTGAAAATTATTGCTAGCCATGATAAATTCCTTTCAATTAATAAATAATATATGTTTTGGATAGTATATAAAATTAATTATATTATTGTAATTGATTTTATAGTATTAATAATTCAAAGTTTTTACCTGTGCTCCCGTCTAGTTCAATATACAGTACATTTGACTTGTCACATGCGGCAGTGTGAGGGTTTCATTGATCAAGTATCGTGACTCAGGCTGAAATTCATATGAATCCAAAATGTAATTGTATTTGTAAAAATTTCTTATTTAATACTTATGTAATATTAATTTCCCAATAATCAACCTACTCAATTATTTAACAAAAATTTCCCACTACATTTTTTTCTAAAAAAATTAAATAAAAACGTTCAATAAAATTTTATAACAAAGTTGATTGAAAAGTACGTGTATATGGTAGAACTTTTTCATGAGTTTCAATATAACTGGGTTCATTAACCTCTTTTACAATATCACCATCATTAACATCACCAATCAGCAATGGTGAATCCGGATTATGCAACTTTTGGTTCCTTTTCACCAGCTTCATGTTGCTGTTCGCATAACAATAATTGCTTTTCATCGATTGTTTGTAATAATTTTAGTATCTTACACTGCAACTTTTCTAATAACAGAGTAATAGTTGCATTAATATCTTTTGGCTCAGGTTATGGTACATGATTTGGAGTTCCATCCGATACCTTTTCTCCAGCATAGATGAAAATATTTAATTATCATGATTTCTAAAAAAAAGTAGTGTAGAGAGAACAAAAGTTATACAACTATCACATGAGTTTTCATACAACTACCTCAAATTAATTTTAATTAATAATATTTTACTTTTTTAAATTATATATAAATAGCTATTTAATTAATTTAAAAAAACATCAACATACCATCAATTCTTAAAATTTGTATACTTACAAACGGTTAATGGTCAAATTTTTGAATAGTTACCAAAATTTCAGTCATACAGAATTTTTTTAAGATATTCTCTAATTTCAGGAACATCATCATGAATAATTTCCCAAATTATATCATCTACGATATTTTCATAATTGTGAGCAGTGATATTTCTCAAGCCAATTAACTGCTTCCACTCAATTCCATCATACTCATCACGGAATTCATCTGAAAATCTATTTGCAAATTCCCCCATTTGAATAATAACTAATGCACAAGCATCTTTATATAGATTATCAGACATGTAAATCTCTTTATCATCATCAAATCGACTTAAATAATCCTCAATACGGTCACAATAATCAATAATGGTTTCAGCCCATCGCCTATCTTTGTCGTTCATATAAGAGAACCTCCTCATTACTTAGTGCTTTGAGAAATTCTTTATTTGAACTTCCTTTACTGATTACATCGACGTGGCAATTGAATTCATCTTCTAAATCCTGAACTAAAGAAACATATTGAAGTCCTTTTAAATCACCTTTGTCCATTACAAAATCTAAATCACTGTTTTCATTAGCTTCACCACGGGCATAAGATCCAAAAAGACTGAAACTATTTATGCCATACTTAATAATAATTGGAATAGCTCTTCTCTTAATATCATCAATAGTAAAAACCATGAAAATCACCACATTGTAATGAATCTTTAATTAATTATATCGAGTTCATTAATAATAAATATTTTTGAAGTGTGACTTAATGAAAAACACAATTATGTTTTGGTTTAAATCGAATGTTGCATTGAATAATATAGATTAAATAGAAGAACTGCCAGAGATTAAAATATATAACTGAAAATTTAGATAAATACTACTAAAATAAGGTGATTAAAATGCCAAGTTGGTGTGTTAATACTATTAAAATCAGAGGAAAAAGTGAAGACATCTACAAATTTTTTAAAAGGCACATTATAGATTACTCTTTCGATTTCAACACAATTATCCCAGAACCTGAAAATGAAAGTGAATGTGATGAGCGATTTAAAAGGAATCCTGAAAACAGCATGCTTCAAGTCAGCAAGGGAAGAGAATGGTTTGATTGGTATGAATGGAGAAGATATCACTGGGATACCAAATGGAATGCCAAAAAAACTAAATTTGAAAATGTACCTGCTCCAGACAAAAAAATTGAGGACTATAGTGAAACAAGCTGCAAAATCATTTTTTACACAGCTTGGAGTTCACCCCGCACCATATTAGATTGGATTCTTGAAAATTATCCTGATTTACATATTGAAATCTATTTATTCTATGAAATGACTGGCCAATATCTCTTTTATGGTGAAAATAAAGGTTATGACGACGATGACTATAAATCCATATGGGAATCAGATGAATCACAAGAGCTTGACAAATTTAATAAAGAATACAATATAATCAAAAAGAATGACAGAGTTATTGTTTTTAAAGAAGATTGCGACTGGTCTGAAGTAGCAATAGAATCATGTAAAAATATTGTTTCAGAAAAAAGTGCATGTCAAATAGATAAATTGGAAGATATGCCGGATGCCATACTATATGACTCTCTCAGTGCCCTATTTCCACCACTGTTTCACCGAGAACTGCTAAAGTTTGCTGATTCAAATTTAAAAGAAAATGGAAATATGCTATTAAAAGTGGACCTTGAAGAAGCTGAAGAAATTGAAACCATGCTGCAGGACAAATTTAGAGAAATTAAAAGATTTGAAGCTCCAAGCCATTACGACTTCTACATTATAGCATTGGGTAAGATTTAAGGAAGAACTCCCAACATTTTAAGTGCCTTATACAGTGCCAAAATTGAAAATATAATCTTTAATTTCTTTTGATGGAGTTTATGTGCATATTTTGCACCTATTGAAGCTAGATGAACTGAAAAACAAGCAATCATCCAACTTTATTAATACTAATTTTCATTAAGAAATTACAAATCAACAGAGTTTTTTAAAGAGTCATAGATTGATGTAGTTAGTATATTTATTATATATATCAAGAAAATAATTCCCGAATTTTATAAAATAAGCCAGTATTTATATGGAAAACAAAAGAGTAAAAAAATTAAAATTTAATTACATTTAATTACAAAAATAGAAAACTGTATATACTTACAAAAGGTTAATACAATGTTTTATTAATTCTATTTTTCAAAATTCCATAATAATCAGGTTTGCATCTTCCTCACGATTAGATCATTTGTAATTTTATTTATATAAAATAAGTAATGGAATTTATGGGAATAGAAAATATTTAATTATTATTAGTTCTAAAAAAGTATTGTAGAGAGAAAAGTTATACAACTATCACATGAGTTTTCATATAATACCTCAATTATGTTAATTAATAATATTTTACTTTTTTAAATTATATATAATTAATAGCTACTTTTTCTTTTCATGAATATTAATTCAATGATTGAAAAATTCATAGGATTTCAACATTGCCTATATTTAAAGGTGTGACTTCACCAAAATCTAGAATCCTATATTTTAAAATATATTATAATTGTATTTATTTCATTTAAAATATGAAAAATTTTTTTATATTGGATAATGTGAGACTATGGAACTTATAGATATTGGATTAAATTTAATGCACAAATCCAACAATAAAGATGCAAGATATTATAAAAAATGGGGCTAAAGTCAGTGTTGAAAAAGCTATTATAACTGGCTCTAGCATTAAATCGAGTATTGAAGCATCTGAGTATGCATCTAAATATCTGGTGTTTTATATTCAACAGCAGGTGTTCATCCTCATGATGCTAAAACTTGTGATGAAAATACATTAAGTATTAGAAGATTTAGCAAAAAACGAATCTGTAGTTGCAATTGGTGAATGAGACCTATTCCTCCAGAGAGATTAATGGTTGAAACAGATTGTTCATTTCTTATACCTAGAGATTTAAAACCTAAACCTAAAAAACATAGAAACGAACCAAAATATTTACCCCATATTCTAAATAGAATAGCTTATGAAATGGATATTGATAGTAAGATACTTGCAATTAAGGTTACTAAAAACACTAAAGAATTTTTTAATATTTAATATTAAATTAATTCTATAATTTGTCAAAAAGATAAAATAAATTTTAAATTAAAATTACTTATGGGACCTTTTTTCATGAATATATTCTTTTAAATGTTTTTTTTTCTAATTTGTTAATAATAAATACTTTAGCCCATACATATCCAACTATTGAACCTAAGAAACTTCCTAATATTAAACCTACATATATTCCATTTAAACCCCATCCTAATATAAAACAGAATAAATATATACATACTAACTCTAGTAAAAATGACTTTATAATAGTGAGGATTAAACTATATAATCCTTTACCAATTGCTTGAAATAGTGCAGATGACATTATTCCATGAGGAATAACTATAACATATAAACTTAATATACATAGTGTTGATGCAATTTGAGGTGTTAATCCTGCACTTTCACTGGAATAACTAAAGATAGTTGCAATATATGGTGCAAATATAACCATTAAAATTGCTGCTACTATTGCTAATAGAAAACCTATTCTAATAGAAAAAGAATGTGCAATTCTTAGGTTTTCAAAATTCTTAGCACCATAAGCAACACCGGCAACTGTTAAAAGTGCTATTGATATAGCATTTAATGGTATAGTTGTAAATTGAACTATTTGCATTGAAGATGTAAATACTGCTACTGATACATGATTAGACACTTGTATAATAAAAAAATTTAATAATAAAGTTAATGCTGAAACTATTGTTGTTTCTAAGGTATCAGGGATTGCGAGACTAATAATTTCTTTTATAATATTTAAATCTAATTTGAAATCTTTATATGTTAATTCAAGATAGTTGTCCTTTTTAATCCATACCCAATAAGCCATTAGGGCACATGAAATTAAAGCGGATATTACTGTTGCTATTGCAGCACCTTTCATTCCTAAGTTAAAGGTATAAATAAAAATAGGATCTAATATTATATCTAAAATTCCACCTAAAAAAACTGCTAGTGTTGCTCTTTTTACATTACCTTCAGCTCTAAAAAAAGATGCTCCTATACTTGAGTATATAAAGACAAATAAGAATAAAAATATAATATGAATATAATCCATTGCATAGCTTAGAACATTTCCTGCCCCTATCCATATTAAAATAGGTTTTGCATATAACAGAATTAATAAAGCAGGGATAATAGATAATACTCCTCCTAATAATATTGCATGGAGACCTATATTATTTGCATGATTATGGTCATTAGCACCAATACTTATAGAAATTAAAGAACTTGCACCTGCACCTATCCCGTTTCCAATACTTAATACAAGCATATATATTGGTCCTACAAATGCAATTGCAGAAAGTGCATCAGGGCCTAAACCAGCTACCCAGATAGTATCTACTAAATTATACATGAATACCATAATCAATGTCATGAAAATAGGCATACTCAATTTTAGTATAGCTTTTTTAGGTTCTCCGGTTATTAATTCAATATTTTCATTATCCGTCATTTCCCTTTAAAACCTATTGTTTATAATTTTAAATATTTTATATATTACTATATGTATATTTAATTTTATTTAAAATAAATGGCAATGTTGAAATCCTATGAATTTTTCATTTGAAATTGCACATCGATTGATTTTTTCAATGTAAAATTAGTATTTTTCATTAATTAAACTTATTTTTATTTCATTTTATTACAGTTGAAATAATACTTTGATATTTTTTAAAATAAGTTATAATAAGTTATTTATAGTAAAATGGAGAATATTTATATATATGAACACCGAAAACAAACATTTTTCAGTTATATTATGGGTGATTCACTACAAAAAATTTTAAAGAAAAATACCTGACATCAATTTATTAAGTGACTATTTATTCCAAAAGTTTACTAATTAACTATATATTAAAATAATCGGATATTTTAGCCACATCCTTAGATATAATATCTTCATGTGTAGAATCAATAAAAATAAAATCATAATTATTATCTGAAATCTTCTTTAAATCATCCTCTCTTTCACTAGATGTGGCTAAATATCTAATATGGGAATTAATTTTCGGAACATTGAAATCCCAAACAGAATTAATCATCATTACTTCAATCACCTTCTCTTTAAAATCAGAAAGATAATAATTCTCCATATCAGACATTAAATTTCGCTTATTAAAATCATCATCTACATTTTTACAAACATCTTCCCTCACAGGAAGGACATTACTAGAAAAATTTAAACTACCATCAATAAGTATACACTCCCCAACATCCTTAAATTTTTCTAATTTTTCTATAAGTAAGGATGCATAAATACAACCTGAAGAATATCCAACAATAATGTCTCCGTCCTGGAACAAATCCTTAATAGCATTATAATAATAATCCAACAAATTACTACAATTATTATCAATATTCTTAATCTCATCAACAGACAAATCATACTTAAAATCATCAATAGCATAAATATTACCATCAAAATCAATAACATTAATCAAATCAGAAAATGTAAAAGACAAACCCCCAATAGGAGGAATTAAAAACATATTTCTCTTTTTATTACCTTCTTTAATTAAGTTAAAACCATATTGATAATCCTCAATAATAATTTGATTCCTAATAATACTTTGTGCAATTTTATAAGGGGTTTTAAGATTCAAAATATCTTTAATACTTAAATCCATATCATCTAATAAAGACAAAATCTTAATAGCAGATAAAGAATCACCACCAAGACGAATAAAATCATCATAAACACTAATATTCTCCCAATCAAACACTTTTTCAAATGCACTAACAATTCTTTCTTCAATTTTATTAACGGGAGCAACATACTCAACATGTAAAAGATCTAAATCAATATCAGGCAAAGCACCTTTATCAACCTTACCATTAACAGTCAAAGGAATAACATCCAACTCAACTACATAAGATGGAACCATATAATCAGGTTTATGCTTACTTACATAGTCACGAACAGTATCTAATAATTTCATATTGTCCAAATCAACATTTGAAACTACATATGCTATTAACTCATTATTACCTTTATTATCGACTGTTTGAACAGTAACATCTTCCACACATTTTACCTCACGAATTACAGCTTCAATTTCAGATAATTCTACACGATTACCGCGTATTTTAACTTGATTATCACGACGACCCACAAAACCAAGACTACCATCAGGTAAAAAACGGACCATATCTCCAGTACGATACAAAACACCATAATCCTCATCATCAAAAGGATTATCAACAAAAGCATGACTTGTTTCCCCATCACGATTCAAATAACCATCTGCAAGCTGATAACCTGCAATATATAATTCACCAACAGCACCCACTGGAACACGCCTTAAATCATCATCCAAATCATAGATCTTAATATTAGAATTAACAAAACCTACAGAAGAAGAATCCAATTTATCAGAATTATCAATAGAACAAACAAAAGCAAATGACTCAGTTGGACCATAACTTTCAATTAATCTATAATTTTCAGGACTGGTAAAATCACCTAACTTCTCACCACCAACAAGCAAAACATCCAAAGAAGTCTCATCAACACTCTCCACAAACAACTTACCCACCTGAGTAGTAATAGCAACATGAGAAACATCATGAGCAATAAAATACTCATTTAACTTCAACATATCCAATTTAACATCATCAGGTATAATTGCCAAACACGCACCAGCACATATAACTACACTAATAATGAAATTACCTGCATCAAAACCAATAGCAGGGAATAAACCATAAACATCCCCTTCATCCAAATTATAATCATTAATATAATTTTCACAAACATTAATTAAAGATTTACATGTGATCTTAACAGCTTTAGGAACACCAGTAGTACCACTAGTATACAAAATACAAGCTAAATCACCATAAACAACAGGCAAACTATCCAAACAGCCAAAACTCTCATTAACTATATCAGAAATGTTCAAAATATTCCTTTTTGTTAAATCATTGACCCTATTATAAGTTTCATCACTAACAATAACAACACGACTATCAGTATCCTCTAACATAAATTTAATACGTTCATCAGGAAGTTTATCATCTAAAGGAACATAAACACCACCATATGATAAAATACTTAAAACACAGAACATATATAACTCAGATCTCTCAACCATAAATGCAACCTTATCCTGTGCCTCAACACCCAATGCCTTCAAATATGAAGCAATCTTATTAGCAATAAAAGCACCTTCTGCGTAAGTATAAGATCTATCTTCATAAGATACAAGCATATTATCAGGATACCTTGAAAGATTATCATTAAACGCCTCTAAAACATCAGCATAATCCAAATCATAGCAAGTATCATTATAACTATCCAAAAGCAAAACATCATCATTAGAAATATAACTAATATCACCCAAGGTGTTTTTATCTAAAAATTGAATTAAAATTTCTTTAAATACATTAACAAAACGTTCAGCAGTATCCTAACTAATATTATCCAAATGATCCAAACTAACAAGAAAACCATCATCCAAATCATTAACTACACATAACAATTCAGAAACACTATCAGCATCATCACTAAAGATAATCTCATCACCAACATCAGTAGTGTCATTCAAATCATAATTATACTCAAAACCAACACTATTAGACAAACCAAAATCATTAGCAAGCAAGCGGAAAGGATAAACACTATTCTCCATAGCCTCTAAAACCAAATCAGAAACACCAGATAAAAAATCACTAACTGATTTATTACTACAGTCAACAAGAACCGGAATAGTACGGATAAACATACCTAAGGCATCTTGAGTATAATCTTCATGACGACCATTTTCAGTAAAATTATAATAAACCTTATCCCCACCAGTAAAACGTGAATAAGTATAAGCAAAAACAGCATTCAAGAAACTACTAACAGTAATACCATTATCATGAACAAAAGACATTACATCATCACGAATACCACGAATAGGAAGACTAACACTACCTACACTACCATCAATATCATCCAATAAAGAATATACATCATCAATATCAGCAAACATTTCCCTAAAGAAATCATAAGCAGTATTATAATCTGGTCTAAACTGTGATTCAAAAGAATCATGACTTGCATAAATAAAACCTAAATCAACATCTTCATCTAATTTGCCATTTAAAGCAAGGTCTAATTCTCTATTGATAATAGTACGTGAAGTAGCATCACTAATCATATGATGCATATCATAAACAATAAACATATCGTCTTCATTATCTACAATAAAGAAACGAGCCAAAGATTTACTTAAATCAAAAGGCTTAATCAATTTAGAATAATCATTCACATCAGTAAGCATAATTTCTGGATAACTATCACAGATCAATAATGGTAGATTATCGGATTCTATAACACGTCCTTTTAAAATAGGGTGTTTATCAATCAAAGTATGAATTGCACTTCTGATTTCATCTACTGAAAAAGTATTATCACATTCATAAATACCTGCAACAGAATAAGCAGTATCTTTTTCATGAACCTTCTCATCTAGATAAACACCTAACTGAGATTCAGATAAACAACAAACAATATCATCAAATCTATAATTAGCAATGAACCTTAACTCTTCTTTAATATTATCAAAGAAAATATCAATTTTATCTGCTAAATAGGTATCTTCAGCATAATCGCCCTCAATAACATAAGAATCATCAACACAGGAAACATTAAATGTAACACCATATGATTCAAAATCTAATCCACCAATAGTACTATTATCATTATTTTCAGATAGATAATGATTAACCGATTTAAACAATTCATTTTTAAATTCAAATTCTGTGCTTAAGAAATTAAATGTCACTGGACAATGCTTAAATTCTAATTCTTTAGTAGTATATATTAAAGAAGCGTAATTCAAACCTAAATTATCAACATCATTCCATGCTCTTTTAAGATTATAAACATCATTCATTAAAGAAACATTGTCATATTCATTATTTACTTTAACATGTACTGGATATTGGCTTGTAAACCACCCGATAGTCCTATTAAGATTGGCAATAGTATCATCACGACCATGAGACTCACGATTAAATATAATGTCTTCACCATAGGTCTTTTTATATGCTCGACTAATTGCTAAAGCCAAATATTCCTCTTCTGACAACATCAATAAATTATCTACATCATACTCATTGTCAACATTAAAAGTAAAAATATTAAATTGGCCCTTAATAAGTGAATCATCTAATAAATCATTTAAATTAATCCAATTCTGCTTTTCATTATCAGAAATATTATCAACTAAACTTTTAACATCATCAACCCATAATTTAAAAGGATAAGGTCTTAAAAGATCAACACTTTCATTTTTAAGTAATTTATAATAAATATGTGTCAATTCTGTAAGTAGAATATTCCAGCTTACTCCATCAACAATCAAGTGATGGATAACTAACATGAGGTAATTTTCATCATTATAATGAATCAAATTAACATCTATTAGTTTATTTTTCACATTAATGGATTTTGTTGATTTTACAAAAATCTTCCATAGATGTTCATCTAAATTATCCCCTATTATATGCTCATTAATACTACATATACGTGTATTTAAAGGTCGAATTTCTTGAATTACATTATCCTCTTCAAATCTATAAACGGCACGCAACATATCATGAATATTTGTTAATTCATCTAAAGATTTCTGTAAAATATCCACATCCACATCTACATTAAACTTCAAAACAAACTGCTGAGTATAATTATTCATGTTAACTTGATCAAAGAAATAACTTTGAATAGGAAGTAAATCAATACTGCCTTCAATAGCATCATAGGATGTAAGTTCAATGTTTTCAGTGATATGCTGTGCTATTAAATAAGGAGTTTTATAATTCAATATATCCCTAGCACTACAAGAAATACCATTCCTTTCAAGTAATGAAACAACGCGAATGGCGGTAATAGAATCACCACCAAAACGAACAAAATCATCATATAAACCAAGACTTTTCTGATTAAACACATCCTTAAAAACATCTATTATTGTCTTTTCAGTTTCATTTGTAGGAGCAACATACTCCACACTCAAAGAACTAATATCAACTTCAGGCAAGGCACGTTTATCTACTTTACCATTAACATTCAATGGAATTTCATCCAATGTAATTACATATAAAGGCACCATATAATCCGGTTTTCGAGTACCTACGTACTCACAAATAACATCTGCCAATTCTTTACCTTCCAATTCACTAGATACTACAACATATGCTACTAGTTCATTATTTCCCATATTATTAATTGTTTGAACAGTAACGCCCTCTACAATATCACAATTTCTGATTACTGATTCCACTTCAGTAAGCTCTACACGGTTTCCTCTGATTTTAACCTGACTGTCCTGACGACCGACAATAGCTAGAGTATTGTCCGGAAGCATTCTTACCATATCGCCTGTACGATACATTATGCCACCATCAAAAGGATTATCAACAAATGATTTTGCATTTTCTTCTTCCCTGTTCAAATATCCGTCCGCTATCTGATAACCTGCCAAATATAATTCTCCTACAGCACCACAAGGTACACGTCTGCCTTCCCCATCCAGAACATATGCTTTGGAGTTGCAATTTAAAATACCTATTGAAGAGTCATCAATCTTTTTAGAGATGTTTATTGAAGTTATAAACGCAAATGCTTCTGTAGGACCATAATCATCCATCACAACATAATCATCCGGACTTTCAAATTCGCCCAATTTCTCTCCACCCACTGATAAAACCTTCAATGAAGTATTATTTACACTCTGCATGAACAGTTTACTTACCTGAGTAGTTATGAATACATGTCCCACATTGTTTTTGATTAAATATTCATTTAACTTATTCATATCGTATTTAATGTCTTCAGGTATGATTACTAATTGAGCACCAGAATATAAGACTTTAAATATTGATTTATATCCTGCATCAAAACCTATTGACGGATATAGTGCGTAAACATCCTCTTCGGTTAAATTTTGAGCATCAACATAATGGGCAGATAAGTTAAGAACAGCTTTTCTGGTAATTTTAACACCTTTAGGAATACCAGTAGTACCACTAGTATAGAGAATTCCTGCCAAATCACCATAAACAAAAGGTAAAGATGATAAAGTACCAATATCACATTCAAGAATACGAGACACATTTAAAATAGTTATATCATCAGACAAATCGCATAAACTGGCCTCATTATCATCATCAGTAATAACCACTTTTGAATTGGAGTCTTTTATCATGAATTCTATTCTTTCTTGCGGAAGGTTATTGTCTATAGGAACAGGAACAGCACCAATAGATAAAATTGATAAAATATTGAATAAATAACTTTCAGAACGTTCACATACAAATGCAACACAATCATTAACCTTAATTTCAGATTGTTTTAATAATTTCACAATTTCATATGCGATAAAAGCACTTTCAGCATGACTATAAACATTATTATTCATAGACACAAGAGGACTATCAGGATATTTGGCTAAATTATCATTAAAAGCATCCAAAACATCCTCATAAACCAGACCATATTCTGTATCATTATAACTGTCTAAAATATTTATATCATCATGGCCAATGTAATTAATCTCTTCGAGTTTGCAAACATTGAGCATTTCCTGTAAAATTAACATATATGTTTTAGTAAAAGTTTCAATGAAAGTGTTTGAGAATTTATCAGAGTATAAAATTCTGATTCCTAACTTATCATCTTCAACATCAAAAATATAGAATGATAAATCACCTTCAGGGTCATGTTCTAAATCATTTACACAATATCCATATTCATCTTTATCCAGTAAAGTGGAAAACAGATTATGGGCATATTGGAATGAAATGTCAAAATTCAAGTCAAATTCATTAGCCAATAAACGGAAAGGATACATGTCATACTTCATAACAGTATTTACCAAACTACTGGAATATTCCAAAAAGGAATCAACAGTTTGATTTTTGCAATCCATGATTATTGGTAATGTTTTGACAAACATTCCGACAGATTGGAAAAGGTCAATGTGCCCCCGGCCATCTTCAAGAATATGGAAAAGAACTTTGGAAGAACCTGTAAATCTGGACAAGGTATATGCAAAAACACTTGAAAAAAATTGATTACGGGTAATAGAATGATCTTGTAAAAAACCATTCAGTTCATTTCCATCAATATCAAACGTATTTATATAGTTAAATTCCGCATCACCACCAACACTAGGCATTAATTCCTGAACTTCATCCCTATCAGCCAGCACATTGGTCATGAAAGTTTTAGCCCCATCCATATATTCTGAAGGGAGATTTTCTTCGAATGAAATTTGTCTTAAAATTCCATCATCAACAAAATCAACATTTTTACCATTCAATATTGAATATAAAGTATTTAACAGAATATTTATAGATGAACCGTCGAAAATCACATGATGAAGATCCATGCATAAACTGGTAGAATCCTCTTCAACCATTATTAAAAATCTGGATAAACATTTTTCCAAATCAAAAGGTCTTACAAAAGATTGAATATCATTTAAAGATTCTTCCAGGATTTCCGGTTCTGCATCAAAAATGCATGATGGCATTTCGTCTTTTCCAATTATTATTCTTCCTTTTAAAGTAGGATGCACATCAAACAATTTAATTAAAGCATTTTTGATTTGATCAACCGAATATTTTTTCTGAAATTCAATTATAAATGGATTGTTATATTTTGTTCCCATATCCTGAGTCATTTCATCCAAATAAACATTTAATTGGGATTCTGACAATGGGCATCCTTCATCAAAAGTATATTTGATTTCTTCAATGGCCCGTATGCCTTTAAAATTAGATTTAATATACTCACTAATATTATTCGGTGTTGAAAGTTCAATTATCTCCTGTGATGAGATGCTTGCATAAAATTTTTCTCTTAATAAAATTTGCAAATTCATTGCAGATAATGAATTTCCACCTAATTCAACAAAATTATCATCAATTAAAACCAAATCAGTATCTAAAACTTCTTTGAATGCATCAACCACCCCAGACAGTACTTCATCTCCAATATCTATCTCGGAGTTTAATTTAAACATCTTCTTTAATCTTACCTTGTCTATTTTACCGTTCATATTTAGAGGAATCTCTTCCAATTCCATGAAAAGTGATGGAACCATATAATTAGGCAATTCATCCATTAGCTTCTTTTTAATAAAATCAATATCTATTTCAGCATTGGTTGTGTAATATAAAGAGAGAGTGTCATTTTCCACATCCAAATAAACATTTTCAATTTCAGGAATACCATTAACAATATTTAGAATTTCACTGGATTCAATACGAAATCCTCTAACAGACAACTGGTCGTCTTCACGACCCATGATTTCAATATCACCATCAAAATTATAAAAACCAATATCTCCTGTACGATACATTATTTTATTAGTTTCACCGTCACAGTAAGGGTTATCTACAAAAACTTCATTTGTCAATTCCGGATTATTGTAATATCCAGGACTTATATAATCACTTGAAACACAAATTTCACCGGGAACTCCAATAGGCATTTGATTGGCATGTTCATCTAAAATATAGACATTTGTATTTGTAACTGGCCTGCCAATAGGTAAATTATCATCTTCAATGTCTTCAAAATCATAAACTTTGGTAACTCCGAATATAATTTCAGTTGTACCATAAAAATTTATTAATCGAGTGTTTCTTTCCCTTTTGCTTAACTCTTTTAATTTTCCTCCAGCCAAAACAAGATAATCCAATTTTATATCTCCACTTTCCAAAATCGGAACAGCAATGGTTGGAGGTAAAAACAGACTGTTCATAGGATTCTCTTTAAGAATTTTCATCAATGATAAAATGTCTTTCTGCTCATTTTCATTGAATATCCTGCAGCCACCACCAAACAGAAACGCAAGAAAAATCACATAAGATGCAATAAAACTAAAACTTAAATAACAACCGATAATGTCGCCATAAGAAAAGGAAAAAATATTTTTAAAGGACTCAAATAAACCAGTCACTTGGTGATTGGTGACTTTTACTCCTTTAGGAAGACCAGTGGTACCTGATGTAAACATAATGGAAAATAAATTATCGTCAGTAGCCATTATCTCAAAATCAATTTCATCATCGCAATTCAAATCCTCAATACAAATTATATCCAAATCAAAATCAAATTTGTCTGCAATATCTTTTGTTGTAACTACACATTCTGCTTCAGAAATCTCCAACATATGCTCAATACGCTTAACCGGATATATAGTATCTATTGGAATAAATACGGCCCCAATCTTATTTAAAGCCAAAACCAATTCTGGATAATGATAATTACGAGGCAATATCAGACCAACATGACTGTTTAAAGAAATATTATAATTTTCAAATAAGTCATTTGCAATGGAATTACTGGATTTTTCAAGCTCACCATAACTAACCTGATTTACACCATCATCAACAGCAATTGCATCCGGATTTTCAAGTGCATGCTGACGGAAATATCTGGCAATTAATAAATCTTCATCAACATCTGCATCTTCTCCTTTGCAGAAATCGGAAAGCAATTTTTTTTCGTTATCCGAAAGAATGTTAACATCCTTTAAGATATAATCTGGAAACTCAATAACATTATTAATCAAGGATTTGATATTATCTGCCATGTGCTGAATATAAATATCTGAGAATAAATCTGCATTATAAACAATTTCCAGACAACCATCATAAATATTCAATGTCAAGGCGGAATCATCACCATTATAAATGGAAATGTTTTCATTTAAATCTGAAAAATCATAAATGGAATAATATGACAAATCTTCGCCCATATAATTCTCTATGCTTACTTTAGTGTGACTAACAGCTTCATCATAAATGGAAGTGAATTGATGCAAATAATCAGCAAATGAGCAGTCACTGTTTAAATCAAATTTTAAAATTGTTTTCAAACTTGCTCCTCTTGATGGAATATTGGTTTTAAGCAAACAGCCTTCCTGCCTATTAATACGGGACATATACAGCGAAAAGGCACAAGCATAAAAATTAAATAGAGAGCAATCATGACTGTTAATGAAATTTAAAACAGGTTCTTTATCAATCTTAATTTTGTAATGGTTATAATTATCGGATTTTAAATTATGGAATTTTACATAATTGCCTGCATTTAATCTAATATCTCTCCAATAATCAGAATCATTATCATAATCAGAAGAATTCAAGTAATTTTTTACATCTTCATAATAAGGAGTTAAATAATTTTCATCACGAACATTGTTTACATTATAAAATAGTTCATAAAAATCATTTATTGAGGAGTAATTGAATATTAACGGGTGAATCATTGCTAAAAGTGTAAATTTATCATTATTTTTTAAAACAAGGAATTTATATAAAAAAACATTTAGGGTATCTTCAAATTCATAATTAAAAAAAGAATTTGTAATGCTTTCAATATTTTTAGAATTTAAATTGGAAACATCCTTAATTTGATAATCTACATCGGTATCTATGAAAAACACATTAGAATTATTATCAAATTGGAAATTCAATAAATATTTAGCTTTATCAAAAACATTATTTATTAATTTATTTTTATTATAATCAAATCTAAATTTAATTATACAATAATTCAAAAAAAACCCCCAAAAATTATTATTAAAATAATTTTTAATATTATAATTATATAAAGTTTTATAAAAAGAATTTTTCAAAAATTTTGTTGATTTTCAAAATTGGCTTTTTGATTTCAAATTAAATCACTGAGATATATTCGTTTTAAACCCTAATTGGTCTTGAATGTTCATTTATTGAGTTATCTTTATTTTTTTTTTGAATTTATTTTCAATTTACATATCTTTTAAGTAGGGACTAAAGTTTTTATCAAATATATTTTTCGCCAAATTAACTATAACATAGATTGATCAGCCATAGTGAAATTTTGAGTAGAATAAAAGTATGGCTGCAGATAATGTTAAAACGGAAGCAATTGCCATAATGACATGTGAAGATGAAATTAATCCAGGTACAGTATCACTGCCAATCGCTTGATTTCCAATTATTATAAGACAAATTACATCATATGTGGATAAACTAACTGTTTTACCAATTTCTTTACTGGATGTTAACATAGATGATGCATCACCCAAATCATCTTTATCTACCAATGTAAGAACATATTTATTATTTGGCGGTGAGAATAAACCGTGGCCAATACCCTGAACAATCATAACCACTATCAGCAGAGATAATGGCAACAACTCAATGAAACATAGTGAAAACATTACTAACAATAATATCGACATTGCAATGCCTGCTAAAACTCTATTATCATATTTATCAGACAATTTTCCACTGATAGGGGAAATTAAAACCATGACTAATGGGGCGGAAAGCAAGATTATACCTGTAATTCTTGAATCGAAACCAAAAACATATTGTAAATGAAAATTAAGAATATATGTTGAAATGAAAGTGATAAAATATGCTATAAAAGCGGCATAATTTCCCACCACATATTTAAAATCTCTAAAGAGATTTAAATTAAAAATCGTGTTTGAATTGTGAATTTCAACTTTGACAAATATTAATTTGATGCATAGTACATATAATATTTTTTAAAAAAAAATGTAATAATCAAACATCATTTCTTTGAAAAAAGCACCGAATTTTCCTGATTTAAAACATAGGAGATGTGTAAAAATTTAACGGACATATATCTTTTATTTATTGCATATGACCAATTATTATCTTTATTTTAGTTATTAAACATTATTTGAACTATTTTTTAAAATAAAATATTGTTTATTTGAGATGCATTAATCCAATAATTTAATATAGCCAATATTTAATATATTATAATAATAGATATTAAATTAATAAAAAATTTAATGATAGGATTATCCCAGTTTAAAAATCTAAACAATGAACATAAATCCAAAAGCACATTTTAAATGCTGAGGATAATGCGAACTTAATAATTGATTAAGGAGAATTTGCAACGATTCCCACACTATGATTCAGATAGCTCATAATTTTAACATTTATAAATTCTTGATTTCTAAGATATGAAATTAAAATAACAAGATAACAAAAAAATAATAAATGACAATGATAACAATTAAATTAAACTTTTTTTAATGCAAACCAAGTTTTAAAAGCAATATTAATTGAATCTGTCTGAACCTTGGGACAATGGGAATAGCACGGCAATTCCATACCCATTAGAATATACAGCCTGTGAAGTAAGAATCCTCAACTTCTTTAAAATTGAGATAGTTCAAAATGGTGAGTAAATGCTTGGAAAAAAGATGATAAGAGACATAATCAAACACAAAGCCCAATTCATATCCATTTTTTTAATGGCATTTTTAGGAGTTTTTGTTTTTACAGGCATAAGTAGCGAATATATTGGTCTTGAAGTCAATATAGACAATTACTATGAAGAAACCAACATGGCTGATGGTTGGATTTATTCATATTATCTTAATGATTTATTTTTAGAACAAGTTGACCTTTTGGGCGCAACAACACAAATGGAAAGGCAATTGGTCGTTGACTCGGTAGCGGACTTTGAAAATGACCCAGAAATTACATTGCACTTTGTTGAAAACAATACTATATCCAAATTCTATTTATTGGACGGCAAACCATTAGATATTAATGACGGTGATGGAGTATGGCTTGATAAAAGTTTTGCCGATGCCAAGGGATTGAAAATTGGGGACCGTATTCGATTTGAATGTGAAGGACTCACAATTGATAAGGAAATTAAAGGATTAGGATATTCACCAGAATATGTTTATCATTCATCACCTGATTCAATAATGCCCGACCACAGCAAAATAGGCTTTGCTTACATGTCTTATAAAGCATTTCCTGAAAATCCAGTCCCATACAATGTTTTAAACGTTAAATTTGATGGATCACCAGATACATATTCTAAATTGGTGGATTATCGTTTAAAGGGATATTACAGCACATTTGTTCAGCAATCTGACCATCCAAGCGTTTATCAGTTTTCAGATGAAATTGCCAAACACAAAATGATGGCAGATATTTTCCCTGTTGTATTCATTATTGTATCCATGTTAATCCTTTTGACATCAATGACCAGGATAATTTCACATCAAAGAACACAGATAGGGACATTAAAAGCTATTGGATTTAAAAACATTACCTTGGCCCTGCATTATATTTCATATGGTTTTTGGTTAGTTTTAGCGGGGTCCATTTTAGGTTTGATTTTAGGGCCAATGATACTGCCCCCAATATTTTATCCTTCAATGATAAAAGCATATGATCTTCCGTTTTGGGGTCCTGCCGGAGATATGAAATTTGTATTTTTTGTAGTTTTAATGACCATATTTGCACTTGCAGTTTCACATAGTGCCGTTTCAAGCATTTCAAATGAAAAACCTTCCGAGTCCATTAAGCCCAAAGTACCTAAAACATCAACTTCAGGATTCCTTGAAGGATTAAATATTTGGAAAAGATTATCATTCAATTTCCGCTGGAATTATAGGGATGCTAAAAGAAATAAATTGAGAAGTGCCATGACTATTATAGGAGTAATGGGTTGTTCTGCACTTTTAATTGGTGCATTTGGATTATATGATGGTTTGGGTGAGGTAAAAGATTGGGAATATAATCAAATTAATCATTATGAGTCAAAATTAATAATTGATGACAACACATCAACATCACAAATTAATGATGCCGTCGGAGATGTTAATGGAGATAAAATAATGGAAGAAAGCATTGAAATCAAATCAGACAACACGAAAAAATTGGGATCACTTCTAGTTTTAAATGGAACTGATTTGATAACGCCGACTGATAAAGATAAGAATAACATAGAAATAGGAAATAATGAAGTTTCAATTTCACAAAAAATGGCAGATATGTTGAATTTAGGTATTGGAGATACTGTTAACTGGCATATCATGGAGTCAGATAAATGGGTTAATGCAAAAATTGATAAAATTCATGCAGATCCAATATCCCAAGGTTTCATTATGTCTCCATATAAATTGGAGGAGTTGGGTTTGAATTACACTCCGACTAGTATCATAACCTCAGAACATATGAATAAAACATATGACGGCTTTAAAACAACTACTACTCATGACGATATTGAAAAAAGTTGGGATGAAATTAGCCAAACCATGTGGCTATTCATTTACATATTATCCTTCTTTGCTTGTGTTTTAGCCATTATTGTTTTGTATAATTTAGGATTACTGTCATTTACAGAAATTGAAAGGGAAATTGCAACACTTAAAGTATTAGGATTTAAAAGCAGTTACTTAAGAAGACTGCTATTAACACAAAACCTAATATTTACAACCATAGGATTTATATTGGGCATACCTTTAGGTCTTTATATACTAGACATAATGTGGACATCTTCCGGAACTTCATTTTATATAATCCCTTCATTAACTATTACAAATCTTTTATTGTCTGCAGCCATTACATTTTCCTTGTCAATACTTGTAAACTTAATGTTTTCAAATAAAATCAGAAAGTTAGATATGGTTGAATCACTGAAGGATAGTGAATAAACTACTTTTTAAAATATTTTCCAAAAAAGTGAATTATAATTGTTAAAGACACTTATTCTGGCGTTAAAAAATTTAGCACATATAGAAAAAAAAAAAAACAGAAAAGATTAAATAATCGGATAATTAAATAGTCCCGAGCGGAGTCGAACCGCTGTCTCTGGGTCCAGGGCCCAGAAGGATTGCCACTACCCTACGGGACTATGTTATTATTTTTAGAAATCATAATATATAAATTAAATTTTTACACACAACATATAAATAAGTTTTTTAACTGAAATTAGTTTAAGAAGACTGATATGAGAAGGGTGTAATATGGCCAATTTTTGCACTAACTGCGGAACTAAAATAAGAAAAGAGGATAATTTTTGCACTAACTGCGGAACAAAATTAGAAAAAGAAGAAAATTTTTGTATCAACTGCGGGACAAAATTAGAAAAAGAGGATAATTTTTGCATCAACTGCGGAACTAAAATTGATAAATCTGATATGAAACAGAATAAACTTACATTAAAAACAGTTCATGACAGTATAGAAAAAAAGAGAAATAGGATAGCTAAAGAAAAAGAAGAAGAAAAGAAAAAATTAGAAAAAGCGAATAAAGAACAAAAAATTAGAATCAAAAAAGAAAAAGAAAATCGCAACAAAAAAATAGAAAAGAATAACATAGTTCATGGTGGCTATTGCAGCTTGAACTGCAGACACTGCTACGAAGAATTTATAGATAGTGGAGGAGGGATAGTTGGGGATTTTGATAGTGGAGGATATGTTGAATATTATTGCCGTTTAGGGCATTCTTTATCTTTTGGAAGGTTTTGTGAAGATTATGAATGAATTGATAAGCACCACCATTATTAGGAGAATAACCATCAACCATAGTGACTCCATCTAACCAAACTGTAGCATATTCTCCAATATAGAATATAGAAGCAGAATTATTACCTCTGATAGTATGATGATTACCCAATAGCCATAAACTCCAGACTATCATCTACATTAGCAAAATGAATATTAAAACTAAAATTAAAAAAAAAAATAAGTAGAAAAAATAGAATGAGAATCTATTTTTTCACAACAATATAAACTCTTTTAGTGGTTGGCTTGTAAAGTGTGTTTCCTTTGAATTGAATTACTGCTTTAAATTTGCCAGTTTTGGTTAACTTTTTAAGACTGAAGGTTGCTTTACCTTTGCTGTTTGTTTTTGCTTTGTAAAGTTTACCTTTAACCTTTAAAGTAACAAGAACTTTCTTAATTGCCTTGTTTTTACTGTTCTTTAAGATTATTGCATATTTTTTCGCTTTATTCGCTTTTTTGAACACTTTACCTTTAGCGGCGATTTTGGTCTTTTCCTTGTTTATGGTTATCTTTACGGTTTTTGATACAGTATTGTAATTTGAATCTGCAAAACTAATGACAAGTTTTTTCACACCAGCTTTTTGTGCCTTTAAGGTTTTTGCAGTCAAGCTAATTGTTGCAACACCTTTGGCAGTAGTTTTAGCTGAACCTATATTTTTGCCATTTAATTTGAATGAAACCTTTTTACCTGCAAGGACCTTACCTTTAGCATCTCTAAGAACAACACTATATTTTCCACCATAGTTAATGACATATGCCTTATTTTTAGCAGAAATCTTTGCATCTTGTTTATATACTTGGAATTGAACTGATGAAATAAAGATCAGTCCATTTCCTTGACATTCCAAATCAACATTATATTTTCCTGCGTTTAACTTTGGAATTTCCAAAGTTGCAGTTCCATTAGATACATCAGCAGAATATGTTTTTCCATTGATAATAACAGAGAGAGTTCCATTATTTAATGGCACATTATTCTCATCAACAACATTTGAATAAATATTTACAGTTTCTCCATAAGCAATATCGGAAACATTGGCATTAATGAAATTACCGTTAAAGGTAATGTTATATGGAGTTTCCCCATAGTTCACCGCAGCACCATTTTTAGCAGTGTTGTTAATGAAATCACAAGTGAATACACAATTGCTTGACACATCATTGAATGTTATAGCACCTCCATTACCATTCCATACACTACTTGAGTTTGCACCTAAAGCAGAGTTATTGACAAAACGACCAGTGAAATTATTGTTATTAGTAGTGTTATGGAAAACAATTGCACCACCAGCCGAATAAGCTACATTGGAATAGAAATTAGAATTAAATAAGTTATTGTTAGCCTTATTGTAGAAAAAGATTGCTCCACCATAAACTGCATAGTTACCCATGAAAACACTTGCAAATTGATTGCCTTCAGCAAGAGTACGGAAAAAGATTGCTCCACCACTGGCATTATTTGCTTTATTATTATAAAATTCGGAAGAAATTATGTTATTGGATGCTTTAGCTTGGAAGACTATAGCTCCACCAATCCTTTCAGCCTCATTACCTTCAAAATAACCATTAATTATAACATTATCAGTTTCATTGTTAAAGAATATTGCACCACCTCGATATGCATTATTATTAATGAATGTGGAATCGATTTTACAATTAGAAACTGAATTATTAATAAAAATCGCACCACCTTGGAAAGCAGTATTGCCATTGAATTCACCATTAAATACCACATTTTCCATGCTTTCAAAGAAATTGATTCCAGCACCATACTTATGCCCCAAGCAGAGTTGTTGATGAAAGATCCAGTGAAGTTATTGTTATCTGTAGTTCCAAAGAAAACAATTGCACCTCCAGATGAATTAACCACATTAGATATGAAATCACTGTTGAATCTGTTATTGTTTGCTTTATTGTAAAAGAAGATTGCTCCACCCTGATTTGCATAGTTGGCAGTGAAAATACCTTCAAATTGATTGCCATCAGCAATATCACGGAAAAAGATTGCTCCACCACTAGCGGCATTTGCACGATTATTATTAAATTTGGCAGAAATTATGTTATTGGATGCTTTAGCTTGGAAAACTATAGCTCCACCAATCCTTTCAGCCTCATTACCTTCAAAATAACCATTAATTATAACATTATCAGTTTCATTGTTAAAGAATATTGCACCACCCTGATAAGCACTATTATTAATAAAAGTGGAATCAATTTTACAATTAGAAACAGAATTAATAATAAAAATCGCACCACCTTGGAAAGCAGTATTGCCATTGAATTCACCATTAAATACCACATTTTCCATGCTTTCAAAGAAATTGATTCCAGCACCATGAAATCACAAGCAAATACACAATTGCTTGACACCCCAGTGAAAGTTATCGCTCCACCATTACCACTACTGTCATCAGAACTTATGCCCCAAGCAGAGTTGTTGATGAAAGATCCAGTGAAGTTATTGTTATCTGTAGTTCCAAAGAAAACAATTGCACCTCCAGATACATTAGCCATATTGGATTTGAAATCACTGTTGAATCTGTTATTGTTTGTTTTATTGTAAAAGAAGATTGCTCCACCCTGATTTGCATAGTTAGCTGTGAAAATACCTTCAAATTGATTGCCATCAGCAAGATTACGGAAAAAGATTGCTCCACCACTGGCATTATTTGCTTTATTATTATTAAATTTGGCAGAAATTATGTTATTGGATGCTTTAGCTTGGAAGACTATAGCTCCACCAATCCTCTCAGCTTCATTACCTTCAAAATACCCGGCAATCACATTATTATCAGTTTTATTATTAAAGAATATTGCACCACCATGATAAGCACTATTATTAACGAAAGTGGAATTTATTCTACAATCAGAAACAGGACCTCTAACAAATATAGCTCCACCTTGTTTCAAAGCAGAGTTATTATAAAATTTAGAATCAATTATGTTCAGATTGCCATGAGCAAAAATTGCTCCACCAATTACTGCATGATTATTTTTAAATGAGACATTTGCAACAGTTCCATTTTTAAAAGCTATTGCACCACCATATTCAGCGGAATTGCCATCAAATTCACCATTAAATACCACATTTTCCAAGTTTTCAAAGAAATTGACTCCACCACCATAGGTAGCATCATTATTAATAAAATTACCATTAAATGTAATATTTTGTGAAGATTGCCTATAGTTTACTGCACCACCATATAAACGGGCAGTATTATTGATAAAATCACAGTTGAATACACTATTGCATGAATTGTTCTTAAATGTTATAGCTCCACCGTTTCCAATTTTATCATCAACCAGTCCTAAAGCGGAGTTGTTAATGAAATTACCAGCGAAACTATTGTTATTTGTAGTATTGTAGAAAAATATTGCACCAGCGCAGGAATTCGCTACATTGAATAAGAAATCACAATTGAATCTATTGTTGTTTGCTTTTTTGTAAAAAAAGATTCCTCCACCGAAAGTACCTTCATTGTATCTAAAAACACTTTCAAATTGATTATTTTCAACTAGATTATAGAAGAAAATTGCTCCACCACTAACTGCCGCATGATTATCATAAAAATCACCGGCAAATGTGCTGTTTGAAGATTTTCCCCTAAGAAACATTACTCCAGCACCTCGTGATGCTTGATTATTCTCATAATATCCATTTATTGTAACATTGGTGGTTTGACCATTAAAGTATAATGCACCACCATTTTTTGCATTATTGTATATGAATGTAGAGTCGATTTTACAATTAGAAACGGAATTATTAATAAAAATCGCACCACCTTTATCGGAAGCACTATTATTAATAAAACTACAGTTATCAATCATTGCCAAAGAGTTAAAAAAGGCCGCAGGACCGTTAGTTCCATTTGCATTTATTATATTGATATTTTTAAGAGTAATGTTTGACCCTGTAAAAATAAATATCCTAACCTGGCCAGAACCGTCTACGGTATGACCTTTCCCATCAACAACATAATTATCCTTAGAAATTGTAAATCCATCAATATCCTTATCAGCTGATGAATTAAATTTATAATTCTTATCTAGTATCAATTCATTTCCAGACTGGGAAATTAACTCATTTAAATCAGTAAAATTACCCACATCCGTACTTACATCTGCTAAAGTTTCTTCTTTTATGATGATACTGACTTGTGCATCAAAATCTGTTTGATTATCTGCAACTGCACTTGCACAAGGCAAACAAATCAAAACAGATAAAATCGCCATAACTATGATTAGTTTCGATTTAATAAAAATTCCTCCTCAAAATGATAATAATTTTATCAATGATTAAATCTTTGTTCAAGATTATATAAAAAAATATTGGTTATCACCATCATCAATTATAACATATTTTCTCATTTCCTAAAAAAAATAATGATAAAATGCCCATAGTTTAAGGGTTTGAATTTGAATTTTCAATCTTATCCTTATCATCAATATATACTATAGTCAAAATAAGCATGACAACATGCAGAATAAGCAGAATCAATGAAGTCTGATTGAATCCTACAACTGAAGCAGAATTGTGGTCAATGGCACCTCCTGCCAAAATGGCTACCATGACAACTACCATTGATGAGCCGATTGCAGCAAAAATCTGTCTTAACGTATTGTTAACTGCAGTTCCGTCCTCGACCTTATCAGATACCATAGTCAAAGTCCATGTTGTGGCAGGCATCAGAGCCAAACCAGCACCGACATAACGGATTGACTGAGTTATGGTCATGAATTCAAATGATGAATCCTGAGTATAGAACATCATGCTTGCAAATCCTATTATTGAAATTACACAACCAATAATCAGAACCTTTTTGATTCCTATTCTATTTGTAAGCAATGGCCCTATAATATTGAAGACAATTATCAATAATCCTCCAGGCAGAAGTACTGAAGCGGAAAAGATTGCGGAATTGTAAGCTATGCCTTGAATAAATATCGGAAGAATAGCAGTGCATCCATTCAAACATGCAAAGAGAATGCAGATGAATATTGTGCCCACCAAAAAATACTTGTTTTTAAGTATGGATAAGTTAATCAAAGGCTTATCCAATTTTGATTGACGTTTTACAAAAAGAATTAAAGTTACAATTCCAATGACAATTGGTAAAATTACTAGATAATGTGTAAATCCATAATCTGCAACATTTGTAAATCCCAGCATTACACCTGCACATCCGATTATTGACAGCACAACAGACAGATAGTCAAGAGGATAGTCTTCAGTAGGAGTATCGTCTTTTACAAATATTATGCCCAAAAACAAAAGAATTATTGTGGCTATTGTGAAAAATGAAAACAATTCTCTCCAGCCATACAAACTTATAACAAATCCTCCTAAAAAAGAACCGATGACGGGAGCTATTGCAATTACCAAACCATATAAACCCATATATGTCTGCCATTTTTCTTCAGGAATAGTTCTCAAAAGCAAAATCTGAACATATGGCATTATAATACCATTTCCAATAGCTTGAAGAACTCTTCCAATAATTAGAGCAATCATGGAAGTTGAAAAATAACATATGATTGATCCCAAAAGGAATATAATTAATGAAAAGAAGAATATTGATCTAGCACTGAATCTGCGTGATATGAAAGCGCTTAATGGAATCATGACCCCAACAACAAGTAAAAATGCAGAATATGACCACTGAGCTTGAGTTGATGAAACAGAAAAATCACTCATCAAATAAACGACCCCTGTTGTAATAATCGATTGGGCAATGCATACCAGGCTTGCAGCTAATGTAAACAAGACCAGTAGCCTCATCTTGCTGTTTAATTTTATATTCATTTTTTCACCAAAAATATTATTATTAATTATATTCTATAATAATATTATTTATAATTTTAGAGATTTTTTAAAAAAATTACAAAAAAACATTAATTAACATTAACGTTCACCATTTGTTATTTGAAAATTGTTTTTGAAAAGTAGTTGATATATATGCATATTTATAAAGTAATTAATTTTTAGAAACATTGGCGTTAATGAGAACTATGAATTTTTAAAAGTATAGTTGCAGGATTTGCTTTGATTATATTGATACGAACATCAAATTAAATTGAAGAGCAGAATGATTTAAAAAATTGTGACTTCGTGTCACATCCTCAAAAATAAAAAAAATGAAGAGAGTATATTTAATAGTTAAATAACAGTTCTCACACAGAAGCAACAATTGTTACATTACCATAATAAAGACAACCATTATATTTCTCATCACCTGCAAATGTAAAGTTTTTATAGGCATTATCGCCATACGAATATTTGACATTATCAATGAAAAACTTTCCTTCACTATTAGTTGTAACATTCACTAAACTTCCATTTTGATCGCCAGGTTGGTGATAAGAAATTGTTTTATTTGCCACTCCAAAACCGTATGAATCAAGAAGCATTCCGGAAAATGATTTTCCTTCGATTAATTTACTCTCATTGAGAATTATGACAGTATCCACATTATTATTATGCTGGTATAAAAAAACACCAACACAAATTACAAAAGCAACAAGCATGATTATCAGATATTTACTTTTCTTTTCCATTGAACCACGATCCAATAATTATCAAATATATTAATAAAGAAAATATTTATATAATATATATCTATATATTATGGTATTAGTATTTACAATATTAGATTATGAAAATTAAGGAAAAATTTATAACAAAACTTACCAAACTTGTCCATTTTCAGTGATTAAATATTAATAGATGACAAACATATAATCAATATGGTGAAATTGAAGATACCACACCAATAAGGAACCTCGAAAACTAAACATCACCCATATATTTTACTTTACACATAATGAAAATACTGAAACAATCAGACAATATATCATTTTAAATATCTAAAATTGAACCTGAAAAATAAACTTAGTGAACAGCGTGTTAATATGATTGAAGAAACATTAGATAAAGCTCTTAAACAGAAACGTCTGTCTAGCCTTGACTATGAAAGATTACTTACAATTACTGATGAAACACAAATAGAACGATTATTAAGCATTGCACGAAAAATAAGAGATGAAAATTCCAAAAAAGTTTTGTTAACACCTACACTTTCACTTAAAAACAGGAAAAATGATAGCTTAATCAAAGATATAAAGTTGATTGAGGAACTGAATATACCTCGTGTAAATTTTTTCAGGCAGTACCATGGCGATGAGGACGTAATAAATGCATGCAAAACCGTCAAACAGAACAGCAATTTGAAAACTATCGTAAGCATTACCGGAGAATTTTTATTCGATTCGATTGAGGAACTGTCAAAAATAGGCGTAGATACCATTTGCTGCAACCTCTCAACAGTGAATAATGAAGTATTTGAAAATACAGCAAAAACTGATGATACATTAACCCAAAGAATTAAACTCTGTCAAAATATTTCAAAAAACGGAATAGGATTATCATCAGGAATTGTTTTAGGAATCGGAGAAGATATTCCAGATAGATTAAAACATTTACGTTTTTTAAGCAACTATTCCACACTTGAAGAAATACCAATCATAAGTTACAATACCTATCCATTTTTCCCAACCAAAAAAGAAGATGTCTACCCATTAAAAGAACATTTAAAACTGATTGCAGTTACACGTATAATGTATCCGAAAATGATTATTACAATACCTACTCCAATATTCAAACCAAAATGTTATGAAGCATTCCTAAATGCAGGTGCAGACAGCATTACAACCGACAACATCCTAAAATATGAACAGTTCTTAGAAATAATTAAAATAATAAGAGATTGTGGCTTGAATATTTAATTCAATTTTTTAGTTTTTAATGGCTTAGAATTGCATCGCGGACTTTTTCAACGGCGATATCCTTGCGTGCAGGATAGGCTGCAACCTTGATTTTCATGTGAACACTATCACCAGAATCCAGAATAGTCCATTTTTCATCCAATGCATCGGATTTGTCAAATCTTAAAAACCAGTTACCCTTTTCATCCATTTTACGTTCCAAGTCAGAATTCAACTTTTCCAAATCTGTGGAATCCAAAAGAGTATTAAAAAAAGTCTTTGTGTATCTTTTTTTAGACACAACACCAGATAAAATAATAATTTTATCCTCCAACATTCCCTCAGCTTCTTCTGCTTCTATTTCCGCTTCAGGAAGAATATTTAAAATAGCTTGAGAAACTTCTTCGACACTTTCATCCTCATAAACGAAAGCTCTGAACTTGATATTATGAATCATTTTAATCAAAAAGAAAAGGAAGAAAATTATAATTTTCTTCTTCTAGCTTGTTCAGATCCTTTTCCTTTAGATTTGATTCCACGTCCTTTGTTACCAGCACTGGTTAAGCCTCTGAGAGCTCTGTTAGTGTGTTTTTTGGAACAAATCCAATTGATTTTCTTATCGTTAACGATAGAAGGACTTTGTGGATCTACTAAAATAACTTCAAAATATTTATATTTTCCGTCAGCCCATACCCAGTAAGAGTTTAATACTTCTAAGTTAGGGTATTTTTTAGCTACACGTTCTTCAGCAATTCTTTGAATGGATTTAGATTGAGTGATTTTGTTTACACCCATTCTTTTAGGTTTACGACCGTTGAAGTGACGGGTTTTTCTTCTTCCACCACGTCTTACTCTGGTTCTTACTAAAACGAAACCTTTTTTAGCTCTGTAACCTAAACTTCTAGCTCTGTCGAGTCTGGTAGGTCTTTCGATTCTTTGAACTGCTTTTTGTCTTCTCCATTTAGGAGCTCTTTCCCACATGAGTTCACGTACGTAAGACTCATCAGGGTTTTTCCATGCGTCTCTAATATATTTATACATAAATAACACCTTTTTGTTCAGCCACTAGGGCCACATCCATATGGGAACTTATCCC